>JBAVVF010000417.1:0-1505 GCA_049697155.1 Anaerolineales bacterium | reverse complement strand
ATCCAGGTCCTTGCCGAGCCATACCACCCGCAATCATCACCTGCGGCTTTCAGAATGTACTGAAGCATGGAGAAGAACATCAAAGCAACGCTAAAGGCGGCAACTACGATTGATCCCAACAAGAATTCAAGTAATTTACTCATGTTGTTACATTAACCTGTTCAAGAGAAAAATCGGTTCAAAAAGAATGTAACATACGGGTGGGGCGGATTGGCAATCCGCCCTACAGGACTTGCAGCGTGCAATAGGCGACCAGGAGGATGAGCGCCGCAAAAAGCAGGAGCAATCCCAGGACCCGGGTAAGTCCCGAGGCGACGACCTTCCTCCCATGCTGGCGGTGGATCTCGGTCCCGGCCGCCAGCTCGGCCTGGTTCTCTGATTCGAATCCCTGCTTGCGGTACCACCAGGCCCGGCGGCAGAAGAGGTAATTGCCAATGTCGGAAGAGCGGATGACAGCCATAGTTCACCGTAATTTTTTGTGTAAAGGCAAAGTATAGCACAAATTTTCTAATTTTTTACCATCTCGCGCTGAGCGGAATGAGCCCGAAGGGCGAATGCAGTCGAAGCGCGCATAAGCAGGCACTGTCTCTTGAAATCGCGCTTCGATCGCGCAGCACTCAGCGCGAGGATATTGCTTGTGAAATATTTCTCACATGCCTTGTGAAAACTTTCCTTGAGGAAAAATCGCCGGCGAAGATAATAAAAGCGTAACGAGTTGATACGGCGGCAAGAGCCGTTTTGTAAGCGGAGGTGCGGAATGTCTGACGAATTGAGAGTCAAGTTCTGGGGTGTGCGCGGCAGCTATCCTGCGCCGGGCGCGGAGACAGTGAAATATGGAGGGAACACTGCCTGTGTCGAGATCCGGGCGGGCGAACAGACGATCATCCTGGACGCGGGAACGGGGATCATCCCCCTCGGGCGCGAGCTGGCCCGCCGGCGGGCACTCGAGGTCGTCGTGCTGCTCAGCCACCTGCACCACGACCACACGCAGGGCTTTCCGTTCTTCGTCCCGGCCTATCTGCCGAACGCGCGGCTGCACATCTTCGGGCCGGGCGGAACGCCGGAGACGCTGAGCCGGGTGCTGGAACACAACCAGTCGTCCGAGACGTTCCCCGTCAGCCTGCGCGACATGGCTTCGGCGAAGGACATCCAGTCGGTGCGCGAGTCGCAGGTCATTGTCTGGGGTGGGGCTGGAGTCGAAGTGAGAGACTCAGGCGAGGATTTGGGCAACGAGGATGAGGCGGTCATGATCCGCATCCACAAATCGTACGCGCACCCGGGCGGAGTGTATGTCTATCGCGTCAGCTGGCGCGGCAAATCGGTGGTCTACGCGACGGATACCGAAGGCTACGTCGGTATGGATCGCCGGCTGGTGCAGTTCGCCAGAGATGCCGATCTGCTGATCCACGACGCGCAATATTCCGAGGAACATTACCGGGGACAGCTGGCCGGATTCCCATCCACGCAGGGGTACGGACACTCGACGGTCGCGATGGCCTGCGAGG
>JBAVVF010000416.1:0-2411 GCA_049697155.1 Anaerolineales bacterium | reverse complement strand
GCTGCGCTGGAGCGAATGGACGATAAACAGGAGAAGATCTAGCCCACACTGCCCTGCAAGTTGCAGGGCAGTGTGTTTTAAATTTCATCTTATCTGTCCTTGCGAAGAGGGTTGAGACGGGAAACGTCGAAATCCCGACGAAGTGTCGCATGGCGCCATGGCGACACAATCTCTTACAGTAAGCGTGGGCGCTCATCTCATAGGAGATTGCTTCGTGGCGCACTCGCCGTTTGAGGCTCGGCACCACTCGCAACACTTGCACCGGGCGCACACCTGCCCCGGGCGCAGGTGCCGGGGAGTGCCGGTGTGACGGAATCTGTTTACCGCCAGGGGGAATGACCGCGCGAGAAAAAGACCATCCATAACAAAGTCACGCCCGCGAGCGCCCAGAATAAATAGCCGAGCAGGAAGTCATCACTCTGGTAGAGCAGTACACCGCCGAACAAAAATGCAGCAAACAGGATGCTGCCGCTCAGGCGGTTGACAGATCCTTCCAGATGATAGATCTGACGATTGGTCTGCGGCACGTTCACGTTTAATTCGCCGCGCTCCAGCCGGGTCAAAATCCGGCCTGTTTGACCAGGCAGCGCGGCCAATTGTTTCACGAACTCCCCAATCTGATCCAGCCAAAACTCCCAGCTGGTGACTCCCGCATCCTTCACAAGCTTCTGCGCATACGGCGCAAGCTGTTCCCACAGGTTGAAGTTCGGGTCGAGGCCGGTGCACATACCGGACAGAATAGCCACGCAGCGTCCCAGCAGCAGAAGGTTGTGCGGCAGCTGGAACGGCATCTCGTACATCAGTTCGCGGAACTGCATGGCGAACTGCCCCATCTCGCGATGATCGATGTTGCGCAGCTCACCCATCGACATTCCCCAGAAACGGTCGAAGAGCTGCGTCCCGGCCTGCTCGATCAACTTGAGGTCGGCGCCGGGGAGGAGAACGCCGAGCGTTTGATAGGACTGAACCAGCTTGGCAGCATCACGCGTGCCCACGCCGATCAGCATGTCACGCAGGCCCTCACTTAATTCGCCAGGGACATTGCCCACCATCCCGAAGTCCACAAAGGTCAGCTGCAAGGCTGTTTTCTCTTCACCCGCGGCAGATCGCGGCGTGACGAACAGGTTGCCCGGGTGCGGGTCGGCATGGAAGAAGCCGTCTTCGAAGATCTGCTTGAGATAGGTATCGAACAGGACCTTCGCAACCTCCGCCCGGTCGATGCCGGCCGCGCTGATCGCGTCGTAGTCTGTGATCTTGATGGCATAGACGTTCTCCAGCGTCAACACGCGCTCTGTCGTCCGGCTCCAGACGACGCGCGGCACGTGGATCCTTGTCCGTTCCGCGAAGTTCCGGCTGAACACCTCGGCATTCCTGCCCTCGGACAAATAGTCGATCTCCTGATAAACGGTGGTCTCCAGCTCCTTGACCAGGGCGCGCACGTCCGCGCGTTTGCTGATCGGCTTGTAACGCATCAGCCATCCGGCCACGCGGTGCAGGGCAGAGAAATCCACGGCGATCAGCTGGTCGATAAATGGCCGCTGGATTTTGACGACCACGTCCTGAAAGTCGTTCGCTTCCGCCGAGTCGGCCCGCAGCCGGGCCAGGTGAACCTGTCCCAGCGAGGCAGCCGCCAGAGGCTGAGGCTCGAAGCGCTCGAACTTCTCCTCGAGGGGCGCGCCCAACTCCGCCTCCGCCAGCCTGCGGATCGCCTCGAAATCCTCGGCCGGAACTTCATCCTGCAGACCCGAAAGCTCCTCGGTGATCTCGACGGGCAGAACGTCCAGCCGCGACGAGAGGAATTGTCCCACTTTGATCATCACGCCGCCCATGCGGATCGCCATCGCACGAAAGTTGGCCGCGATCTGCTTAAAGCGCCCTGAACGGGTCCGCCGCGTCACCCCGCGCAGACCGAGGCGCGGCAGGACCAGCTCCCAAAAAATAAAGCTCGCGGTCGCACGCGCGAAGAATCCCATGATGTAACGGTAGCGGGCACGCAGGCGGGATGATTGCATGACAAAGCCTCCGAAAATGAGAGTTGACGATTTCACTTTACCACGGAGAGCACGGAGTTCACAGAGAAATTTTTTAAAGATTCTCCGTGTTCTCTGTGGTGAAAATCCATGACGCTCCCGAAAGGATTGTATCACCAGGAAACGCGCTGACTTCCACGTAAAATTGTGCGCCCACGAACCGTCCATCCCCTGAATCCGGAGATTTATCTGTGAATGAGCATGTGAAACGAATCCAAAAGCCGCGCTGCTTTCTGCTCTACGCTCTCGCGCCCGCGGACCTGCCGGCCGCCGAGGCAAATCGCATCCTGAATACCTTCATCGGCGATCCGGCCCTTCCGCTGGCCGTCTTTCATGACCACTTTATCGGCAAAGCGGGCGGGATCGTGATCTTCTTTGTGG
>JBAVVF010000415.1:0-4014 GCA_049697155.1 Anaerolineales bacterium | reverse complement strand
GAGCAGGCCACGGATAGCGTCCTTTGCAGAGTCAGGATCTTCTCCCAGGGCGCGCAATTGGTCGGGATTGAGTCTCAGCTGCAGGCCGAGCAGGCCGTTAAGCTCCTCGAGCATCTTTTGCGGGCGGGGAGCGTCCTCCCGGTCGCGCAGACCCTCGAAGTAGGCGTCGAGCGTATCCTCGCGCGCCGCAATCTGAGCGCTCAGGCCTTCTTCGGTCTTTTCGATCAGGCTGTCGATGGCCCGCAGGTGATGGGCATTCTCCGCCTCGATGGCGCGGGTAATCAACTTTTGGAGTGCAGGAGCCAGCTCCTGCACCGACGGCAAGCCGTCGGACTCCATATTCAACTCTCTTAGCAGCAGAGACAGGCCGAAGCTGGGGAAGAGACGATCTCCGCTCATGAACGGCGGCTGGACCTGTTCGAGCCAGGCGATCAATTTCCAGGGTCCCTCCTCGTCCACAAGTCCGGCTTCGACGCGCTGCCTGATCTCCGGTTCCAGCATTTCGGCGATATCGTCGCTCAGATCGTCCTTGACAAAGATCCGGTCGCGCTGGCTGTAGATCTGGGCCCGCTGCTGATTGAGCACATCATCGTATTCGAGCAGATGCTTGCGCACGTCGAAGTTGGCGCCCTCGATGCGGTGCTGGGACTGTTCGATGACGTTTCCAACCAGGCGCACTTCGAGCGGCAGCGAATCGTCCACGCGCAGGCGCTCCATGAGACTGCTGACCTGCGAGCCGCCCTGCAGACGCATGAGATCATCCTGAAGCGACAGGTAAAAACGCGAAGAGCCCGGGTCACCCTGGCGGGCGGAGCGACCGCGCAGCTGGTTGTCGATGCGGCGGGCTTCATGCCTCTCCGAGCCGATCACGTGCAGGCCGCCCAGTTCCTTGACGCGTTCCATATCTTCGAAATATTGCAGGAAGAGCCTGACTTCAGCATCGTAGATGCCGTAGTTCGAGGGGTCGACATTCTTCAGCGCCTCGCGGCGCTCCTCCTGCGTCATGTCGAAGGGGTTTTCATAATCCGATTTGCCCAGCACCCGATTGACCGCCGCGATGACCTCTTCGGCCAGCTCACCGCCCAGCTTGATGTCGACGCCGCGCCCGGCCATGTTCGTTGCGATGGTCACGGCCCCGAAGGCCCCGGCGTTGGCGATGATCTGGGATTCCTCCGTATGCTTGCGGGCATTCAGCACCTGGTGCGGAACACCGCCCTGCAGCACCTTCCTGAGCCGGTCCACATCCCCCTCGCCAAGCCGCAGAATCTCGAGAGCAACCTGCAGATTGGACGGATCCTCCGGGCTGATATTCGTCAAGCCGAACGGCTGGATGAACTTGCGCAGGGCATCCGGAGAGATCTTTTCGAGAGGCTCGCTGAAAGGCTGCAATTCGGGGATCAGGCGGCCATCTTCCTCACGGTTGTTGGCCTGCATCCAGACCCGCCGAACCAGCGCGATCTGCAGCAAACGCCGGACAGGCTCGGCCTTGAGGCGATTCGAAAGCTGTTCCGATGATTCCACCGAGGTCGTGCCCACCAGCATCGGACGACCGCGCACATGTTCGCGCACAATCTCCATCGCGATGGAGCGCACCTTCGCTTCGACCGTCTTATAGATGACGTCGGGATAATCCTTGCGGCGGAAGAAAAGGGGCCTGGGCTCCCCCTGCCCTTTCCCGGAGGCTTCACGCCTGGCAAAATATGTGAATGAATACCCTTCCTCGTCCTTGGTCTTAATTTCCATCAAGGCCGAATCATTTCCAAAGGTCTGATATTCGAGGTTGGACGGGATGGGTGTGACTTCGAGATTATAGATCTTGCTGAATTCCTCGGCCTCGGTCAGCGCCGTACCGGTCATTCCGGCCAGCTTCTGGTACATGCGGTAATAATTTTGCAGGGTAATGGTGGCGTAGGTCACGTTTTCCGGCTCGATCTTCGCGCCTTCCTTGGCCTCCACAGCCTGGTGCAGACCGTCGCTCCAGCGGCGGCCGGGCATGAGCCGCCCCGTAAACTCATCGACAATCACGACCTTGCCGGCCTGCACAAGGTAATCCTTGTTGCGGTGAAAGATGAACTGGGCCCGCAGGGCCTGCTCGAGATAGCCGCGCAGCCGCGCCTGCTCGGGGGTCACATCTTCGGGGCGATCCGGATCCATGAGCGGCTGGCCCAGCATCTGCTCGACACGCGCCAGTCCCACCTCGGTGATCGACACGTTCCGATCCTTTTCATTGACTTCATAGTCTTCCGGCCGCAGCTGCTTCACGACCTGCGACATCTTCCCATACCATTCCAGGTTGCCCGAGGCCGGCCCGGAAATGATGAGCGGCGTGCGCGCTTCATCGATCAGGACATTATCGACCTCGTCGATGATGGCATAGTGATGCCCGCGCTGGACGCGGTCGCTTAAGCGCATGGTCATGTTGTCACGCAGATAATCGAACCCAAACTCGGCGTTGGTGCCATAGGTCACGTCGGCTTCGTACGCCAGGCGGCGATCGACCATGCGCAGGTGGCGCTGGTCCTCGTGCGGGGACTCGCGCTCGAAGTCAACCAGGAAGGCCTTCTTGCCATTTTCGGTCGCGGCGGCCATTTGCAGGACGCCAACAGACAGTCCCAGCATGTTATAGATGTGCGCCATCCAGCGCGCATGAAGCCGGGCCAAGTAATCGTTGACCGTCACCAGGTGGATGCCTCTACCCAGCAGCGCATTGAGATAAATCGGCAGGGTCGCGACCAGCGTTTTGCCTTCCCCTGTCCGCATCTCGGCAATGGAGCCGCGGTGCAGGGCCACGCCGCCGATCAGCTGCACGTCAAAGTGACGCAGGCCGATCGTCCGCTTGGAGGCTTCCCGGACCGCCGCGAAGGCCTCAGGCAGGAGCTCTTCCAACGCAGCCTGGTGGGCCTTGAACTGTTCCTTTTCGTCCAGGCCTTCGAGGTCGCCGGTCAGCTGCGCGACCCGCCCGCGAAACTCGTCCGTCTTTGCGCGCAATTCGTCGTCACTGAGCGCTTCGAATTGAGGTTCGAGGGCATTGATCTGCTGTGCGATCGCATGGAACTGCTCAATTGTCTTTCGATTGGGGTCGCCCCCAAATATTTTTACAAAGTTCTTCAGCATTATTTACCTTTTCGGGGAAAGATTATACTGCCTCTTCCTTGAATATCTAAACTGGTTTTACATTCAGGAGCTAGTCAAAAGAACGGGGCAATATTTCCCACCACGGAGAAAACAAAAAGGGAAGGCCCCGTGGTGAAGTGGTTGAGCAAGCCCATACACTTTATTGAAGCTGCAAGTGTAGCATGCGAGTATTAGCAAAATGTAAAAATACGGGGAATAAGATGTCCCGGGTCAATCTTATGGTAAAATCGCCTCCGCCCTGAAAAAAAACATCGGTGTCTTGTGGAGGGATGGCCGAGCGGCTGAAGGCGCATGTCTTGAAAACATGTTTGGGTCACACCAACGTGGGTTCGAATCCCACTCCCTCCGCTGCGGGTTGCATGATAAAATGTCCAAATGTTTGAAGGTTTTTTAGCACAAGCTGCGCACCTGCCGGCTTGAAACCCTCAAACCGAATATGGGGAGGTGCCAGAGTGGCTGAATGGGCTCGCCTGCTAAGTGAGTGCTGGGTTAAACCAGTCGCGGGTTCGAATCCCGCCCTCCCCGCCACACGAAACGCGTTCCATGCGGGACGCGTTTTTCGTTCAGTTGCGGGCCCCCTTACAGGGGATGCTATTCGAATCCCGCCCTCCCCGCTGCAAAATACGCTCAATTTTGGAGCGTATTTTGTTTTTAGGTGGTAAAGTAAAAAGTGAGAAGTTTGAAGTATGGTGAAGGAAGGGCTATTTTAGACTGAGCTTCATTCCCAGGTGAGACCCTTTAAAGCCCAGCCTTTCATAGAAGCGATGCGCGTCGAGGCGGGTCTTGTGGGTGGTCAATTGGATGACGTGCGCACCGCGCTGGCGGGCCCGCGCGATCGTCCATTTCATCATCGCGCTGCCGATCCCCTGACTCTGAACG
>JBAVVF010000414.1:0-4387 GCA_049697155.1 Anaerolineales bacterium | reverse complement strand
CTGGGCCATGGTGTTGGGGATGTAGCCGAGCTCTTCCGCCGCCCTGCGCACGGATTCCTTCGTCTCGGGGCTGATGTCGCTGAAGTCGTTCAGCGCCCTGGAAACGGTCGTCGTTGATTTGCCGATCTTTTTGGCGATATCTTTGATGGTTCCGGGCATGTCCAACTCCACAGCCAAAATCAACTTAAACGTTTAAGTTATTCTAAGCTTAAACGTTTAAGTTGTCAAGTTTGGGATTCAGAATGGCAGAGACTGTTGGTTTCAAACCAGAGTCTTCGTTTCTACGACGTTGAAAACTTGATTGGGAGATCAAAACACAGCCGCGAATTACGCGAATGATTTAAGAGCTTCGCGCGAATTCGCGATCCTTCGCGGCAGCCTCGCTTTCTGAGAGCGCCGCCAAGGATCAGCTCCAAACACCGCCCGAGTCAGGTCACACGCTAAGCCAGGGTCATTCGATAGCCTCACAGCGAACCAGTTTACAGTCGGGGGAGGAAAGCGAGACTCATAATCTGCTCTTCTAATAATTTCCTTGACAAACTCCAGAAAGGTGTCATAATTGGTATATACCATACATAACAGGTCTACTATGCACATACTCAGCAAAGACACTCCAGTTCCGCTCTATCTGCAACTGAAAAATGCAATCGAGGCCGAGATCAGGGATGGAAAGTATGGCCCGGAAGACCGTCTTCCGTCGGAGAGAATCCTGTGCGAGCGCTTTGGCGTCAGCCGCATGACGGCCCGTCAGGCCCTCAAGGAACTCGAACGCAGCGGACTGGTCTTTTCACGAGTGGGGAAAGGCACCTTTGTCAGCGAACCCAAGATCGATCAGCAATTACGCAACCTGACCGGCTTCAGCCAGGAGATCAGCACGCGCGGGGCGCGTCCCTCCAGCAAGGTGCTGTCCGCCCAGGTCGTGCCGGCCAGCGCACACATGGCCGGGATCCTGAAAGTGATGCAGGGTGCCGAGATCGTCGAGCTCTCCCGCCTGCGCCTCTCCAATGAACTGCCTCTGTGCATCGAAGTCGCTCACATCCCTCATTATCTGTGTCCCAACATTTTGAAAAACGATTTCAGCCGCGAATCACTGTACCGCGTCTTCGAGACCCAGTACGGCCAGCACCTGGTGCGCGCCGAACAGATCATGGAAGCCGGCCTGGCGAATACGCGCGAGCTTGATTTATTGCAGATGATCCCGCCCGCCTCGGTGCTGCGCATCGAGCGCTTCACCTACAACCAGCAGGACATCGTGCTCGAATACGTGACCTCGGCCTATCGCGGCGACTTGTACAAGTTCCACCTCACTCTTCAATAGGATATCCAGCATGGTGCGCACCGGTTTGGATTTGTGGACAGGCGATCCCGCCCCCGAGCTGCGGACTCTCCGGCTCGGGCTGGTTTCCCATCCCGCGGCGGTCCTGCCCGACCTGACCGGGTCGCTCGACGCGCTGCGAACGGCCGGCTTCAGGCTGACGGCTTTGTTCGGGCCCGAGCACGGCTTCGGCGGCGCGGCCGCAGACGGCGCGACGGTCGGCGATGCCGTGGACGCGCGCACCGGCCTGCCGGTGTACAGTCTGTATGGGGAAACACAGGAACCCTCGGAACAGGCATTGTCTCTTGTGGACGCACTCGTCTTCGATATGCAGGACGTCGGCGTCCGTTTTTATACCTACCTCAGCACACTTTATTACGTGCTGCGGGGCGCGGGGAAGTTCAGAAAGAAAGTATTCGTGCTCGACCGGCCCAATCCGGTCACCGGGACGCTCATCGAAGGCGGCCCGCTCGAACCGGGTTTCGAGTCGTTCGTGGGCATCGTCAACATCCCCATGCGGCACGGCATGACCCTCGGCGAGCTGGCCCAGTTCATGAACGCGAAGTATACGCTCGGCGCCGACCTGGGTGTGGTCAAGATGCAGGGCTGGCGGCGCGACATGTGGTTCGACGAGACCGGCCTGCCGTGGGTATCCACCTCTCCGGCCATGCCGCACCTTTCGACGGCGATCCTTTACCCGGGCATGTGCCTGCTCGAAGGCACGAACTTCTCGCTCGGACGCGGGACCGCCCTCCCGTTCGAAGTTTGCGGCGCGCCCTGGCTCGACGGTCACACCCTGGCCGAGGAGCTGAACGCGCTCGGCCTGGCCGGCGTCCGCTTCCGCCCGACGATGTTCACCCCAACCTCCTCGAATCATGCCGGCCGCGAATGCAGCGGAGTCCAGGTCCACGTCACCGACCGGGACGCGCTCCGCCCGGTGGAGATGACTCTGCACCTGATCGCGACCGCCCGGCGGCTGTCGGGTGAATGCTTCAGCTGGAACACGCATCTGGAACGGCTGGCCGGCAGCGGGTCCTTGCGCGCGAGCCTGGAGGCGGGAACGCCCATCGGCGAAATCCTTGCCGCCTGGACGGAGTTCCAGACCTCGTTTGCGCGAGCCCGCGCCGATTTCCTCCTCTACAACTGATTCTCCCTCAAGGAATGGCGTTACTGACCCTATGACCACAATCACCACCACAACCCCTGAAATACCCGAGCGCACTCTGTGGAGTGTCATCCAAAAGGTCACGTCCAATTTCCTGCTGCGGCGGCTGGTCAGGGCCTTGTTCAGCATCTGGCTGGTCACCACGATCACCTTCTTCGTGGTCCGGGCCATGCCGGGCAATGCAGTCGATATCCTGATCCAGGAGCTGACAGCCCAAGGCGTGTCACCCGAAGACGCCAAGAACCAGGCCGCGGCGCTGATGAACATCGACCTCGATCAGCCGCTGGCCGGACAATATCTGGACTACCTTGGCAATGTGCTGCGCGGCGACCTCGGCCGCTCCTACAAGTCAGCCGGCCTGTCGGTTACCGATATGATCACCCAGGTGCTCCCGTGGACGCTGTTCAGCGTCGGTCTGTCGCTGCTCATCACCTTCGTGCTGGGCATCGGGCTGGGGGCCATCATGGCCTACAAACGCGATACCTGGATCGACCACGTGCTGAGCAATCTGGCCGCCACCCTGGATGCCATTTCGCCGTACCTGATCGGCCTGCTGGCGATCCTGCTCTTCGGCCTGACCTGGAAGATCGTGCCAATCACGCAGATGCGCGGGGCCATGTCGCCAGGCATGAAGCCCGGATTCAACCTCGCATTTCTGGCCGACATCTTCATGCACGTGCGCGTCCTGCTCCTGGTCTATGTCCTGTCATCCATCGGTTCGTGGATGCTGCAGATGAAGAGCAACACCGTCTCGACTCTGGGCGAGGACTACGTCACCGTGGCGCGGGCGCGCGGGCTGACCGATGGCCGCATCCTCACTGCGTACGTGGGCCGCAACGCCACCCTGCCGCTCTTCACCCGGCTGGCCATCTCGATCGGGTTTGTCGTCGGCGGTTCGGTGCTGCTGGAAACGCTGTTTACCTACCGCGGGGTTGGCTTTCTGCTGGCCCGCTCCATCTCCGAGCGCGACTACCCGGTCATGCAGGGCGTCTTCCTCATTATTACCGCCGCGGTGGTCTTTGCAAACCTGCTGGCTGATTACGTCTATGGCTGGCTCGATCCGCGCGTTCGCATCTCCGGAGGAGATAACTAAGATGAATAACATACTTGACGCGCTCATCGGCTTCTGGCGCGAGACCGCCAAGACCTTCAAGATCCTCAGCCGCAACAAGATGGGACTCTTCGGCTTCTCCATCGTCAGCCTGATTATCCTGTTATCGATCTTCGGCCCGCTCATCTGGCCCGCCGAGGTCTCGGCCAATGTTGCTGAGATCAATAAGGGAGTCTCGTCCAGCCACTGGCTGGGAACGGACTTCCAGGGCCAGGATAACCTGCGCAAGATCATCAACGGCGGCAAGGATATCGTGGTGATCGCGCTGCTGACCGGCGGGCTCTCGATGCTGATCGCGGTCATCGTCGGTTCGTTCAGCGCCTTCGTAGGCGGCAAGGTGGACAGCATCCTGATGGAGTTCGTCAACATCTGGCTGACGATACCCAAGTTCCCATTACTGGCGGTGCTGGCCACGGTCTTGTCTCTGAAGAATGTGGTCATGTTGTCTGTCCTCATGGCGCTCCTGGATTGGCCGGCCCTGGCCCGCCAGGTTCGCAGCCAGGTGCTGTCGCTCAGGAACCGGGAGTACATCGAGGCCGCGGTCATGCTGGACTTTGGCACGCCGCGCATCATCTTCCGCGAGCTGCTGCCCAACATGATGTCCTTCGTGGCCATCTCGACCATCTTCGAGATGACCCACGCCATCTACCAGCAGACCGGCCTGGTCTTTCTCGGCATCGTGCCGTACTCGAGCGCCAACTGGGGCGTGATGATCAGCGCGGCCGAACGGCGCGGGGTGCTGTTCAACCCGCAGGCCTCCTGGAGCATCCTGGCGCCCATGGCCGCGATCATCCTC
>JBAVVF010000413.1:0-2089 GCA_049697155.1 Anaerolineales bacterium | reverse complement strand
GCCTGCTGGGAAGCATTCAAAGCACACTGGACGACCGGCTGCTGCCCGAGCTGAAAACGACGCGGACCAGGATCGATTCGGCCCGCGCCACCCTGGAGAGTTTACAGGCACTCCTTGCACAGGTGGGCACTTTCATTCCGGGCGTGGATCTGGGTGTGCTGGATACATCGTTGACAGATCTGATTTCATCGGCCCGGTCATTGGATACCGAAATTGCGAACGTGGAAACACTCGCGACCCAGGCTTCGACCTTTGTCAGCGACACATCCTATCTTTTGGGCGGCGACCTGACCGAGACGCGCGCGAGTCTCGAGACCTTCCTGGCCTCGATCCAGGGTTATGAGAAGAAGGTGACGCGCTGGCGCGAGCAGGACAAGAAACTGCTCGAAAGCGCCCCTAAATGGATCGATCAGGTTTCGATCATCCTGACGGTCTTCCTGGCCTGGTTCGGACTTTCCCAGTTCGGCCTGCTTCTGCACGGACTCAGCATCCAGCGCGGCAGCAATCCGTGGGAGGTGATGAGGCGCGAGCCGGTGCGTGAACGCGTATTGCCAGAGGAGGACATCGACCTTGAGCTGGGGGCATAGAACTTGTTCGAAGCAGTGGCCAACTTAACATGAAAGGCAGAATATTTTCGAATCCGTGTGTTCCAGTATATGCCACTGCTTGACTTGGAACATGTGTTCTAATATAATCATTGGCATGTCTATACTGCGTCTCCTCCGCTCTCTGCTGCGAAAGAAAGGCCCGCTGGAGGAGTCGCGTATATTCCTGCAGGATGAAGAACTTATCTCGGTCATCAAGGATGTTGCCAGGCAACAAAAGCGGGCCGAAAAGGATATTGTTGCAGATTTTACAAAGGTGGGATTAAATCAGTTCCTCACGCAAAGCGAGCTGGAAGGTCGCTGGTTGTCACTTTCCCATCGCGAGCAGCAGGTCGTTGCTCTGCTTTGCCTGGGCTACAGGAACTATGAGATCGCCGAAATTCTGGTCATTGCGCCTGAAACTGTGAAAACCCATTTGCAGCATATATTCGATAAATTCGATTTGCGCGGCAGTAGAGAACTGCGCTTCGCCCTGAAGAACTGGGACTTTCTGGAGTGGTGGGATCAGAACCAGCAGGGGTAGGGCTTTCGATTTATCTTTGCCAATATGTGGGTCAACCGTTGGGGGATGCATAAATCCCCCTCTTAAATCCCCCGTGGGGGGATTGTTGTTTAATGGGGACTCCATTAACTTCAATACGGAGGCATAGACGCTTGAAAGGAACAGTCCATCTTTCCTGTCTTCAACATATTAAGCGTAGACTTTCCAAGGATGCAGACATGACCCTTACAAAACAACTCCAGGTATTTCTCTTATATTCACGCGGCGACAGGCAGGCCGTCCGGCGCCTGCACTCTCGTATGGTCAAGGCCGGTGCAAAAGCCTGGTTGGATGAGAAAAACATACTCCCCGGTCAGGACTGGCAGGCTGAGATCCGCAAGGCAATTTACAGCAGTGACATTGTCATCGTCTGCCTCTCGCGGCAATTCAACAAGCAGGGAGGCTACCGGCATGAGGAGTTGAGGATTGCACTCGAAAAGGCGAATTCACTTCCGGGCGAACAGATCTTCATCGTCCCGGTCCGGCTGGAGGAGTGTGAGATGCCTGAGCCGCTGCGCCGCTGGCAGCGCGTCGATCTGTTCGCGGCAGACGGGTATAAGAAATTGCTGAACGTCTTGCAGAGACAGTGCGCATAAATACGAGGTGAGTGGAAGATGGAATACCGCCCCTGCTCCAGGGATGTAAGATCACCAGGCCGTGCCGGGCCTACCCTATACAGCTTTCAGCCCATCACAGGGCGTTTTCTGGCCAGTTTATGTTTATACATGGCGGCGTCCGCCTGGGAAAGCCATGTCTCCATTGGGGTGGAGGAATTCAGGTCGATCCGGATGGCTCCCAGGCTGAACGATAGTTCATGACCGGGCGCCGCTGCGCGGTTATGTTGATCCACATTTTGCTGCAGGCGCGCCTGCAGGCTGCTCAGCCCATTTTCGGTTGCCTCGACAGTGAGAACGACGAATTCATCCCCACCCATCCGGCCGAT
>JBAVVF010000412.1:0-11334 GCA_049697155.1 Anaerolineales bacterium | reverse complement strand
CGTCAAATGAAACAAAATCGCCATCATTTCCCTATGATGGCATTGTGATCGATTATCACTACGATGGTTTGCCGAAATTTTCGTACAAGGTTAAGGATACTGTTTATAGCGACAAAACCGAGGACCTGAGAAAGGAAGAACCGGGCACAATCACCGAGCCATGTGACGAAAACGATCTGTCAACTTCAGCAAACATAGAGCTTTTGAAGCTCCACGGATCGATTAATTTTCCAGCTAAGGGCATTAAGAGAAATACTGTTGAGAAATTCCCAACAATTCCAGTTGACAACGCATATATTTTGCCGCCACTTCTAAATAAATGGGTTTTAGGTGAAGAACTTGATATTTGGAGAATTGCCATAGAAAGATTGAGAGAGGCAAAGAATATTGTCATAGTAGGCTATAGCCTTCCCTATACCGACATTTACATGCAATATTTTTTCAAGGCGGGCTTGGGCCCCAATGTAAACTTGAGCAAGATCACAGTCTTTAATCCAGTTTTATCTAAAGATGGCAATGAATGTACAGATATGGAGGAACGTTACGGGAAATGCTTTTCTCCGCAATTACAAAACAGAATCCTTTTCAGACCGTTTACGAAATATTCTCGGGGAGGCACCATTGTGGAGGCAGATCTCTCGGGAACTTTTTTGCATTTTTCTAGAGCCGTCGGGGATGATCGTAGCGAGCTTTTCTTTTAGAATGTTCTTGCCAAGTCTGCAATCGTCGTTTCTGCTTGCTTGCTCCATCTGCTCCGAACTCATCATCGGTCTTCAGCTAGCCAATTGCCACACGGCTCCATCTTTCGCGGCCCTCGAAAAACTTCGGAAGAAGTAAAATACCAAGCATGACGAATGCCCCGATCCCCGGAAAGACCAACAGCCTGCACAATTGGCGCGCCCTCTTCAATCTGACCGTCCTCAGCGCCTACTTCTATGCCGCGATGGAGTGGGTGTTCTTCGCGACCAAGCCCTCCTCGCTGTCCGTCCTGTCGGGGTTTGACCTGGCAAAGGTCCTGTTTGTCACAGGCGGAATAGCTGCCTTGATTTCCCTCGCGGCCCTGGTGCTCATCTCTCTTCCGCCTTTGTTGATCCGCAATCCAGACTGGCGGTCACGTCTGTTCCTCATCGGATACATCGTCCCGGCGCTCATCCTCTCGATCACAGCATTGATCATGCTGGATAACTTCACCTACACAGTCTTCAAATACGGGATCGTATTGACGGAAGGCTTCTTCCGGGGGCTGTACGCTCTCGGCTTCCTGTTTTTCCTCTGGCTGATGTTCCGTTCCGCAAGGCGGGCGGAATGGGCGCGCCGGAAGCTCGCTTTCTATCTGAGCCTCGGCCTGCTGGCCGTTTCGACGTTAGGCATCCTGACCATCGTATTCTCCAACGATCGCTCTTCAAATCGTTTGGATACAGGATCCCTGAACTCATCCGCCGGCTCTCCCAACATCATCATCCTCGGCAGCGACGGCTTGAGCGCCAGTTACATGTCGGTCTATGGCGCTGACTATAAGACCACGCCTTTCCTGAATGATCTCGCACAGACCTCGCTGGTCGCCGAAAATGCCTTTACGAATGCTTCCAGCACGACAGGCTCCACCACCTCCGTGCTGACCGGGAAGGCGCCCATCCTCGACAAGGTCTTTCGCTACCCGGATATCCTCTCCGGACGCGACTCCTTCGAGCATCTGCCGGGTATCCTGAGGAAGCGCGGCTATCAGACCGTGGAAATTGGCACGCCCTTCTACGTGGATGCCCGCAAGCTCAACCTGCTGGAAGGCTTCGACATCGTCAACAACCATTCGCTGAACGAACCTGCTGCGCAGGCGCTCAGGCTGCTTTTGGGCAACTCAGCCTCGACATACTTTATCCAGACAATTGTAGAAAGAGTCGGCGAGCGGCTGCTCCACATTTTCTTTATCAGGGAAATGCCAAACCCGCTGAAGGAGGCGCTGAAACCTGCCGCGCGCCTCTCCGACGAGCAGCGTGTCGATCAGATCCTCGAACAGCTCGATCAGGCCGACCGGCCGGTCTTCGTCTTTGCCCATCTCATGGACACACACGGCCCGGAATTTTCCTTCCAGAACCAGGTCTTCTCCAGCGGGCCAGGCGACGAGAAGGGCTGGGACAAGGGCCGCTACCGGGACGCGATCCTCAGCTTCGACGGTCACGTGAGACGGATCTACGAGCACCTCGCCGAAACGGGCCAGCTCGACCGCACGATCCTTGTGATTTACACGGATCACGGATTTAAATATGCCATCCGCGAGCGCATCCCCCTCCTGATCCACTTTCCTGAAAATGCCCACGCGGGCATCCGCCAGAATAACGTCCAGAACATGGATATCCCGGTCACGCTGCTGGATTATCTCGGCATCCGCCGCCCGGATTGGATGCACGGCACGTCCCTCCTGGACGGCGAACCGCCCGACGAGCGGGAGATCATCAGCACGACCAGCGGCTCGCCAAAGGAGATCGCGCCTCCCTTCCACCAGATCAATGTCGTGCAGATCACCGTCTGTCACAAATGGTACGCGCTGAACGTACGGAAAAACCTCTTTGACAGCGGACCGGTCGCGGGACACACGGCCCAATGCGATGAATTCCTCCTGCCCCCCGATGAGTTCATGCACCGGCAAATCCTGGAATATCTCGCAGATCACGGTTACGATACCAGCTCGCTTCAGTAAAAGCGGCGGTCCGTCCAACCCCCATTGTCACAAACCTCCATCCTGAGTAAAATCAGTCCACTATGCCCAACAAAGTCGCCGTCGTCACCGATAGCACCGCCTATCTCCCCGATCAATATCTGAAACAATACAATATCTCCGTCACACCCCTGAGCGTTATCTGGGGCGAACAGGATTACCTGGACGGCGTGGATATCCTGCCGGGCGATTTCTACAAGCGCCTCGCAGATTCCAAAGTCATGCCCACAACCTCGCAGGTTACTCCTGCGGCAATGCAAAAGATGTTCCAATCTCTGCTGGAACAGGGCTATGATGTGCTGGGTATCTTCCTGTCATCGAAGATCTCCGGCACGGTTCAGTCTGCACTGCAGGCCCTGGATATGCTGCCGGGTACCGCCGGAAAGATTGCGATCGTCGATTCGCTCTGGACTACCATGGCCCTGGGCCTGCCGGTCCTGACCGCAGCTCGCGCGGCCCAGGCCGGCGAAAGTCTGGCTGCATGTCAGAAGACGGCGGAAACGGCCTGCGCAAATTCGGGCGTGTTGTTTATCGTCGAGACGCTCGAGTTCCTGCGGCGGGGCGGGCGCATCGGCGGCGCGCAGGCATTCCTGGGTACGGCCCTGAATATCAAGCCGGTACTGGAGATGCGTGAGGGAAAGATCGAAGCCCTGGAAAAGATCCGCACCAAACAGAAAGCAATCCGGTATGCCGTCGAAGTGGTTTCCGGGCGCATCAAAGGCAAGACCCCGATCCGTCTGGCGGCTACGCATGCCAATTGCGAAACCGATGCTTCCGCGCTGCTGGAAGCCGCATCCGCCGAACTCAATCCCATCGAGACGTTCTGCGCTCCGCTGAGTCCTGTCATCGGGACCCACGTGGGTCCGGGCACAATTGCGCTGAATTACATGAGCGGTGTTTTCTAGAAACAGCCGGACCTATACCCCGTGTGGTTTGACGCGCCGCCACAAGCCGATCGCAAACAGGATGCCTGCACCGGCTTCGGCAGCACGTGCAATTAATGGCGCGGCGGGAAGCCAAAGATACAGGGTGCTGGACAGGATTCCCAGATTGACCAATACAAATGATATCCAGATCAGGGTCACATTGCCACTCGGCTGCCCGCTGCTGAAGTGCGGCAGGATCCAAAATGCGACGCCCATGGGCCTTTTGGTGTCTTTATCACGTTATACTTGCATTTTAAATCATTTTGTCGCCCAGCGTACCGAATATATGCCTGACTCATACTTCACCCTTTTCGAGCTCATCATCTATCTGCAACTCGCGTTTTGTCTTCGCCACGCCTGGAAACATGGGATGCCGAATCTACTCAGACTGTTTGCGGGGATTTTCTTTGGTGTCGTGCTTGAACTTGCTACGATTCGCCAATTGCATGCCTATGAGTATGGTCAGTTTCTCGTCATGATTCTCGATGTCCCGCTGTGCATCGGCATCGCCTGGAGCTGCATTATCTATAGTTCTATGGAATTCTCAGATTCGAGCAGTCTGCCCTATTGGGCGCGCCCGATCCTCGACGGTCTGCTCGCCCTGAACATCGATCTGGCTCTCGACGCGGTTGCCATCCGCCTCGGCTTCTGGGATTGGGGCCAGGGGTTGGAATTCCAGTACTTCGGCGTGCCGTACGCCAACTTTTGGGCCTGGTTCTGGGTCGTTTTCTCCTTCTCGCTTGGCTATCGTCTGCTGGCCTGGCGCGCAGATTGGACCGGCAGATGGCTTTCCCCGGTCTCGGCGTTGATGGTTGGGCTCACCGGTGTGCTGGGGACCAACTCCCTCATCTCATTTGCTGTTCCTTTCCAGCATCATGATGTGCTCGTGTTAGTTACGTTATTTCTTGCCCTTGTCCTCATCATCAGCCTGCGGCCAAGTTTTTACCTGACACCTGGCCCGGCACTGGTCTTCTGGGTCCCATTCCTCACTCATCTTTATCTTTTAGGCGCAGGATTGATATCTGGCGCAATCCTCGATCCGCCCATCTTGTTGTTGGTGGCCCTTGCCATGATCGGCATTGCATTCTATTTACATCAGCCAACGATCAGGCATATTTCCGCAAAAAGGAGTCGTACATGAAATGGATTACCCGCTCCCACGTCCACGTTGATCGCGTGGCCTGTCCCTGGCTCATCACCCGCTTCATTGACAGCGAAGCCGAGTTTCTATTTGTGCCCAAAAGTCAAATCGAAAAGGTCGCACAGGAAACGGGCGCCATCCCGTTCGATGCGCCGGGTGTGGAACTGGGGCATCATGAGGGTCGCTGTTCGTTCGAGTCGATCATCCTGAAATACGATCTGAAAGATCCCGGCTTGCTGCGGCTGGCAAAGATCGTCCACGCCGCGGATGTCGCCGAAGACATCGATACCGATCCGATCGCCCGTGGGCTTGAAGCCATTGCCTCCGGGTATAGTTTGCGATTTCCTGACGACCTGGAAAATCTGGAACGCCAGTTTGAAGTCTATGACGCGTTGTATGCGTGGTGCCGGCTGCAAGTAGCCTAATCCACATGGATATTGCCATCCTCTTCTCCACGCGGATGATTCGCTTATTCTGCTACGGCTTTTTGTCCGTTGTACTGGCGCTGTATCTGGCCGAGTCAGGCTTCACAGAAGGGCAGATCGGTCTGCTCTTCACGTTCACCCTCGTCGGTGACGCGCTGATCTCCCTCTGGCTGACCACCTCTGCAGACCGGTTTGGCAGGAAACGCACCCTGATCCTGGGGGCGCTGTTGATGGCGGGCGCAGGCCTGGCCTTCGCTCTGACGCGGAACGTGATCCTGCTGATTATCGCTGCCATTGTCGGCGTCATCAGTCCCAGTGGAAACGAGATCGGGCCGTTCCTGTCGGTCGAGCAGGCCGGGCTGGCGCAGCTGGTTCCCAGTAAAAAGCGGACACAATATTTCGCCTGGTATGCCCTGGTGGGTTCCTTTGCGACAGCCATCGGCGCGCTGACCGGCGGCTGGCTCGCCCAGGCATTACAGGACAACGCCTGGACTGCTCTCGAATCATATCGGGTGGTGTTGATGGGCTATGCCCTCGGCGGATTTTTACTCCTGCTGTTGTTTCTTAGCCTGACACATACGGTTGAAGTGGAAGCCGTCCGGGACACCACAAAGCGCGTCCTTGGTCTGCACCGTTCCCGCAGCGTTGTCTTCAAACTCAGCTCACTGTTCGCCATGGACGCGTTCGCGGGCGGACTACTCGTGCAGGGCCTGGTCGCGTACTGGTTCCACGTCCGTTTTGGGGTGGAGTCGGGAGTGCTGGGCAGCATCTTCTTCGGTGCAAACATTCTGGCAGGCATTTCAGCCCTGCTGGCGATTCGAATTGCGAACAGGATCGGCTTGATCAACACCATGGTTTTCACCCACATCCCCTCGAATATCCTGTTGATCCTGGTGCCGTTGATGCCGACGCTGCCGCTGGCAATTGGCGTACTGCTTCTGCGCTTTAGCCTCTCCCAAATGGATGTCCCGACACGCCAATCCTATACGATGGCTGTCGTTGCCCCCGACGAACGCTCGGCGGCCTCCGGTGTGACTACCATCGCGCGTTCTGTCGGCGCGGCAGTTTCTCCCGCGCTGACAGGCTTGCTCTTCAGCATTCCCGCGTTATTCAGTGCCCCGTTCTTTTTATCGGGCGGATTGAAAATCATCTATGATCTTTTGCTCTACCGCGAGTTTCGCGCCGTAAAACCGCCCGAGGAAACATAAAGACGACCCACTGGTGGTCCGGAAGTTATAATCAGCCGAGCCACACCGGACAGGCGCGTCTCGCTCGAAGACGGCCGGCTGATCGTCACCCGGAACGGTCGGCGCCTGGAACGTCCGGTGGAAGACAAAGATGAATATAATTCACTGTTGAAACAATATTTCGACGTCACGCTATCGAAGGAGAAATATGACCGTTGAAAATTATCTGGCAGAAGCCGGTGCATTAGCCGGACTGGCGGGGGTGCTGGCAGGCTTTTCGCTGGCGGCAGTCGTCCAACTTTTGACATCCGGCAGCGGCGGAAGGTTAACCACGGCCGGGATTGTGGTTTTCTCCGCGGCTTCGGTAATGTTCCTGTATTCTTTGATCGTGGCAGTCCTTTCCTTTTCTGCCGCGGCAGAACTAAATGTTGTACCCCTGGAACTGGACAGCCTGAATAACGGCGCCCTGCTCATTATGTTTGCGGCAATCTACATCTTCGTCGGGGGGATCGGCATGGCCGGCTGGGTGCGGTCGAGGACCGCAGGCATCCTTACCACGGTCATCGCGCTCATCTCTTCGTGTTTGATCACGTTCGCGATTGGCAAAGTTTTTTCCCTTTTTATGTGAAGTCCTGCAAAAATGAAGAGACGCCTTTGCGAACGAAAGGCGTCTCTTCCCGAAAGCCAGAGTAGATCGTATCGCCCGGGGATTAGCGTATCTTGAACATCTGCATCAACTTCATCGCAAGGTTCAGGTCGCCTGCCAGTTTGAGTTTGCCCTGCATGAAGGCCTGCATTCCATCCAGTTCACCGGTGAAGATCTTGACGTAATCGCCGGAATCGGCCGTCAGGGTCATCTTGGGCGAGGGATGAGTGCCCTGTGCGACATCCACCTTGCCGTCCTTGATCACGGCCGTCCATTCACCGGCTTCCGCGCCCGTGAACTTGAACTGGATGACGGCATCCAGGCCCTGGGCTTTTTCAGGAATGAACGCGCCGGGCATCTTTTCCATGAGTTGTGACACTGTCAGAGGCATTTCCATTTCTCCTTTTTATTTGCCACAGAGACCACTGAGTTCTTTGAGAAAAAAGCGGAAATCTCTGTGCATCTCTGTGTGCTCTGTGGCTAGTTCTGTAGGTTTTCGAATATCGCTGCGGCGCCCATGCCGCCGCCGATGCACATGGTCACCATTCCATACCTGGATCTACGGCGGGCCATTTCGTAGATCAGCTGCGTGGTCAACTTCGTGCCCGTGCATCCCAGCGGATGACCGAGCGCGATCGCGCCGCCGTTGACGTTGACCCTGCTCTCGTCCAGTTCCAGGGTGCGGATCACAGCCAGTGACTGCGCCGCGAAAGCTTCATTCAATTCTATCAAATCAATATCATTTAGAGTAAGGCCCGCCAGTTTCAAGGCCTTGGGAATTGCCGAAACGGGACCGATGCCCATCAATTCAGGGGGGACACCGCCCACCGCGAACGATACGAATCTGGCCAGCGGAGTCAGCCCCAGCTGCGCGGCCCGCTCCCCCGACATCACAACCACTCCCGCCGCGCCATCGGACATTTGCGAGGAATTGCCCGCCGTCACGGTGCCGCCCTCGTTGAAGGCCGGCTTGAGCCTGGACAGGGCCTCCATGCTTGTATCGGCGCGCGGACCCTCATCGCGCCTGACACTAAAGCTTTTCGTAACCGGTTTTTCGCCTCCATCCAGTTCGGTTACTTCCACGTCAATGGATACCAGTTCAGGGTCGAAGAGCCCTGAGTTGACCGCCTGTGCGGCTTTCTGGTGGCTCTTCAATGAAAACTCATCCTGCTCGGCGCGGCTGATGTTGTATTTCTGCGAGACATTCTCGGCCGTCAAGCCCATGTTGGTATAGTAATGTGGAAGCTCCTGGGCAAAATGCGGATTCGGGGAAAATTTATATCCAGCCATCGGGACCATCGTCATCGACTCGGCGCCGCCGGCGATGGCGGCTTCGATCTGTCCGCTTTGGATGGCATTGGCGACGTGCGCAATCGACTGCACGCCCGAGGAGCAATAGCGGTTGATCGTCTCGGCGGGGACGGAATCGGGCAGGCCGGCGCGCAGGGCAATCATGCGGGCCATGTTCATGCCCTGCTCACCTTCCGGGAACGCGCAGCCGATCACTACATCTTCGATCTGCGCCGGGTCCAGGTTCGGCGTCCGCTTGAGCAGTGCCTGTATCACGGTGGCAGCCATCTCGTCGGGGCGGACCGTGGCCAGCCCGCCGCGTTTCGCCTTGCCGACCGGGGTACGTACAGCGCTTACGATTACAGCATCTTTCATAGTATCTCCTTACCTGTATACCTGTTTACGTGGGTACCTGTTTACGTGTCTACCCGTACACAGGTACCCAAATCAACATTAATTCCTCAGCGGCTTCCCGGTTTGCAGAATATTCCACATGCGGGCCTGCGTCCGCTCCTCGCCGAACAGCGAAAGGATCGCTTCGCGTTCCAGGTCGAGAATATACTGCTCGCTCACCCACTGCGGACGGGTCAATTCGCCGCCACACATCACGTACGCCAGTTTTCCGGCAATGTGATGATCGTATTGCGTGATGTATTGACCTTCCCTGAACATCCACGCGCCGATGCGGATGGCAGCCAGCGCGTCACGCCCCGCGGCATAGATCGGTTCGGGTGCGGGCGGCTTATAGCCCGACGCGGACATGTGCAGTACTTCCCGCTTGGCTTCGGTGAGCAGGTGGTCGCGATTCATCACGACCCGGTCGGCCGGCGAAAGGATGTTCATGCCGCGCGCTTCCTCGGCACTGGTAGCAACCTTGGCCTGGCCCATCTGCAGGAACGCCCGCTGCAGGGGAGCCAGCGCCTCGGCGTTCTCGACGCGCATCACGGGGTTGACGATCCGCCGCAGCATTTCCTTCGTGCCGCCGCCCGCGGGAATCACACCGGCGCCAAGCTCGACCAGACCGACATAGGTTTCGGCCGCGGCAACCACGCGCGAACCGTGCATCGTGATCTCACAGCCGCCGCCCAGCGTCAGCCCGGCCGGGGCAACCACAATCGGCTTCGGCGAGTAGCGCATGCGCATGTTCAGGTCCTGCAGCTTCTTCACCGCAGCTGCGAGCATGTCCCACATGCCCTGCTGCGCGCCGACGGCCATCATAAACAGGTTCGCGCCCGCGCTGAAGTTATCCGCTTCATTGCCGATCACGAGCCCATCGAAATCGGTTTCGAGGCAGGCCAGGGCTTCGTCCGCCATGTTCATGATATCTTCATCGAGCGCGTTCATCTTGGTGTGGAATTCAAGACACGCCACGCCGTCACCCATGTCACGGATGGTCGCGCCCGCATTCTCGGAGACTACCTTCGTCTGCTTCAAAAGGATCGTGCCCTCCGGGCGCTTGACCTTCACGTGCTTCCCCTTGACGGCGTCGTACACGCCAACCTTCTGATCGTTCCGGTACTGGTAGAACGACTCGATCCCGGCCTTGAGCATGTCACTGACCCATTTGGCCGGCGGATAGCCCGCCGCTTTCATCCGCTTCACAGTTTCCTTCACCCCCAGCATGTCCCATATTTCAAACGGACCGGCTTCGTGCATGAACCCCCAGCGGACCGCGTCATCGATCGGTTTCACGGTATCGGACACTTCGGGGATGATGGAAGAGGCGTACTGGAAGCCCTGATAGGTGAGCGCCCGGACGAGCCGCGCGGCCTTGTCATCCCCTTCCAGCAGGATCTTGAGCCTGTCCCCGAGTTTTTCTTCATCCTTTGCCTTCCCCACGGATTCGAAGCGCGGCTTCGTCGGCGGGACATGTTCGAGTGTGTTCAAATCCAGCGGCCAGAATTCCTTCCTCCCATCCTCGCCGCGGACTTCCTTGTAGAAGCCAACCTTCGTCTTGTTGCCCAGCCACTTGCGCTCGAGCATCGCTGCCATCAGCCTGCCCGGCGCCTCGGCTCTCAGATATCCCTGCCCCAGCTTGTCATGCGGAATCAACGGCGCGAGATTGCGCCCGACATGATCCCACACATCCAGCCCGACCAGGTCCATCAGGCGGAAGGTTGCAGTCTTCGGGCGGCCGATCAGCGGGCCGGTGACGGCATCCACCTCGTCAACGGTGTACCCATTGCTCAGGATGAAATCCATGCCAAACGCGCCCGTCCCAAAGGCAACCCGGTTGCCGATGAAGTTGGGCGTATCCTTGCACAAGACAATTCCCTTGCCCAGACGATGTTCACCGAACCAGGCAAAAAACTCGATGACGTCCCGGTCGGTGTCCCGGGTCGGGATGATCTCCAGCAGCTTCAAGTAGCGCGGCGGATTGAAGAAGTGCGTGCCGAGGAAGTGCTTCCTGAATTCCTTCGAACGCCCCTCTGCAATGTCTTTGACGGGAATACCCGACGTGTTTGTGGAAACAAGCGCGGTCGGCTTGCGCACCTCATCGATGCGCGCCATCAGTTCCTGCTTGATCTCAAGGTTTTCGACGATCGCCTCACAGATCCAATCCGCTTCCGCGACCACAGCGAAGTCATCCTCGAGATTGCCAAGTTTGACCAACGTCTTTAGATTTTCCGACATCAAATTGGCAGGCCGGGCTTTCAGGCAGCGATCCCAGCCATCGCTGACGATCTTGTTCCGGGCTTCCCTGTCATCGGTCGGCGCGTCCTTCGGGACGATATCCAGTAACGTGACCGACACACCTGCGTTCGCCAGATGTGCGGCGATCGCGGCACCCATGGTCCCGGAACCGATGACAACTACTTTGTGAATGTGATATTTCATAATCAACTCTCCTCGGTGATCGAGTAGTTCCGCACGACAGTGAGGAACGTATCGAGACCACCAGTTCCAAGATTACGTTTGTGGGCTGCTTGTGGTCTCGACACCTGCACTTGCGTGCCGGTGCAAGTGTACGTGGCGCCTTGCGCCACTACTCGACCACCGATATAC
>JBAVVF010000411.1:0-8271 GCA_049697155.1 Anaerolineales bacterium | reverse complement strand
GGTGATTGCCCGGTCACCGAACGGGTCAGCGACCAGCTTATCCGCCTGCCGTTCCATAACGCGCTCACGAGCAGCGAGCAGGAGTTGGTGATTGATCTCCTGCAGGGGTTTTCCTTCTAGATTTTGCTCCAATAAAGTCTATGAATTCCCTCCTTCCGGTCGCTATCCGCCTCGAAGGAGGCGCGTGGTAGAATCTCTCCAATGTCTCCAGAACACCCATCAAAAATCGACATCGTGATTCCGGTTTTCAACGAGGCGGGGGTCGTCGAGCAGACCTATGCCAGTATTTGTAAAGTCATTGACGCTTTACCCTTCAAATTCACCCTCTATTACGCCGATGATGGCTCCGCTGACGACACGGTCGCGTCCCTGCGCGCCCTGGCAGACCGGGACGAGCGGATCGTCGTGCTGGAGCTGACCCGTAATTTTGGGCACCAGGCCGCGCTGACGGCGGGACTGGACGCCTCCCAGGGCGATTTTGTGATCTCCATGGACGGGGACGGACAGCATCCGCCGGAGATGATTCCCCAGATGATTGCGCTTTTCGAACAGGGCTACGATATTATCCAGGCGCAGCGCATCGACGAAGAGGGTTTTTCCTTCAAACAGGTCACGTCTCACGGCTTTTATGCTTTGATCAACGCCATCAGCGGGACGCGCATGCTGCCCGGCGCAGCGGATTTCCGCGGCCTCAGCCGTCAGGTTGTGGATGCATTGAAGAGCATGCCCGAATATCATCGTTTTTTGCGCGGCATGGTCTCCTGGATGGGTTACCGCAGTGTGATCCTGCCGTATCATGAGACGCGCCGGCTGGCCGGCAAGTCGAAGTATTCGTTCGGTAAAATGGTCCGTCTGGCGATGGATGCCATCTTTTCCTTCTCGCTGATGCCGCTCTACGTGGGAATGACGCTGGGCGGCATCCTGCTCTGTCTGGCGGCCGCGCAGATCCTCTATGTATTGTCGTTCTGGCTGACGGGCCGCTCCTCCGAGCTGGTGCCCGGCTGGAGCTCCCTGATGTCGGTCATGCTGGTGATTGGCGGCATGTTAATGATCCTGCTCGGTTTTATCGGTGTATATGTCGGTTATATCTTCCAGGAAGTCAAACGCCGCCCGGTTTATTTGCTGAAGAAGAGAGAGAAGTGAGTTTAAACGACAAGCCTGTCTATCATTTTGTGTTTCTGCGCCATGGAGAATCCGTTGGCAACGCGGAGTCGCGCTGGCAGGGGCAGTCAGACTACACCCTGACCGAGAAGGGCCGGGCCCAGTCCCGGGCCCTGGGACAGCGCTGGCAATCGGAGGGCGTAAGGTTCGATCGGGTGATTGCCAGTCCGCTCGTGCGCGCCAAAGAGACTGCTGAAATCGTGGCTTCCTTTGTGGGTGCGCAAGTGGAGCTGGACCCGATCCTGATGGAACGCAATATTGGAGAGATGGAAGGGCTGACCATCGACGAAGTGCGCAGTATCCCTCAGCCTCCCTACATCACTCCCTATGATCCCATCGGCGGCGGGGGGGAGGGGGATTGGGCCTTGTTCCTGCGCGCCGGCCAGGCGTTACATGATCTCCTGCGCCGGCCCCCGGGCAGCTATCTGATCGTTTCGCACGGTGGGCTTCTCAACCAGTTGATGAATGCAGTGGCCGGGGTCGCGCCGCATGTCGATCCGTCGGGTGTGCGGTTTCGGTTCGAGAATACGGCCTTTGCGCGGGTCATCTATCATCCGCCCCAGCATCGCTGGGTAATCGAGGCGGTCAACGACCGGGCGCACCTCAAATCCACTGGGTTAGAGTAAACATGGCATTATCTGAATCGGCAGGTCATCTGAATGGCAAGCTGAAGGTATTGAGCTTTGGCGCGGGCGCGATCGGTACCTATGTCGGCGGGAGCCTGGCCCTGGCCGGACATCAACTTGTCTTTGTCGAACGCCCGAACGTGGTGGAGGAGCTGCGTCAGCGCGGGCTGCGCCTCGACCTCAGCCTGGACAAGCGGCGGAAGATGAAGAATGCCGCCCGCCTCGACCCGGCCTCGTTTGTCATCGTCCCCAGCCTGGAAGAGGCGCTGCGCTACGGACCCTTTGACCTGGCCCTGTTTGCCCTGAAATCGTTCGACACGGAAGCGGCCCTGGAAGGAATGAAGCCCTTTGCGGACAAAATCCCGCCGGTTCTGTGCCTGTCGAATGGCGTATCGAATGAGCCGGCCATTGCTGGGGTGTTGGGACAGGACAAAGTCATCTATGGTACGGTGACGTCAGCCATCGGCCGCCGGGCTGCCGGCGACATTGTCCTCGAGCGTTTGCGCGGGATCGGCATTGCCAGGGGACATCCGCTGTCTGAAAAACTGAATAACGCCTTCAACAAGGCTTTTCTCAGCTCGCAGTTGTTCGAAGATGCCAACAGCATGAAATGGTCGAAGCTGCTGACGAACCTGATCGCCAACCCGACTTCCGCGATCCTGGATATGACAGCCAGCGAGGTCTTCGCCAATAAGGATCTATACCGGCTCGAGATCAGGATGCTGCGGGAGTGCCTGGCCGTGATGGATGCCCAGGGCTTCGAAGTGGTGGACCTGCCGGGCACTCCCGTCAGCGTGCTGGCATTCGCAACTTCACTTCCGTTCTGGTTATCGCGGCCTTTTCTTTCAAAAGCGGCCGGTGCGGGACGGGGCGGGAAGATGCCGTCCTTTCACATCGACCTGCACTCCGGGCGCGGCAAAAGCGAAGTGGAATTTTTGCATGGTGCGGTCGTACAGGCCGGAGAAAAGTCCAGCGTGCCGACACCCGTGAATAAAGCCCTGACCGAAACGCTGGTGGCATTAACGAATAAGGAAATCCCGCTGGAAGAATTTGCGCATCAGCCGGAGAAGCTGCTGGCAAACATTCAAAATAACTAGTTTCTGGTGCAAATGGGCTCCCTGCGCCGTCCCCGGCGCAGGTGTATCTGGTGATCGCCGCCGAGGACGGCGGCGTGAGCGAGTTTTAACTAATGTCGTTGCGAGCCCGCAGGGCGAAGCAATCTCAAGCTTGATTTACGAGTAAAACTGCTTACCGAGCAGGAGATTGCTTTGCTCCGCTCGCAATGACGGAAAAGGGCGACTTACGCCCGCTACGCTCGGGCTCGCAACGACATGATTGGAATAAATAATGAACGAACAAATCAACCTTATTACCCCGCGCTCGTCGGTGGAGATTCATCTCCCCGATGGGCGCGTGCTGTCAGGTCCGCGCGGCGCGCAGGTGGGGGATTTCCTGGCGGCGGTGGAATCGGAGTCGCAGGTGGTGGCGGCCGTTGTCAACGGTGACCTGCGTGAGCTGACCTATCCGGTCAATATCGAAGCGCGCGTGATCCCTGTGACCATGTCCGACCCGGACGGGGCGCGCATCTACCGCCGTTCCCTGACGTTTCTGCTCGAGATGGCCTTCAACGATCTCTTTCCGGATGGGGTTCTTTTTGTCGATCACGCGGTCGCCTCGGGCGGCTACTACTGTCAGGTCACGGGACGGCAGCCTCTGTCCCGGTCCGAGATCGAGTCTCTCAAAGCCCACATGCAGGAATTGATCGATTCCGATCTGGCATTTGAGCGCAAGGAAGTTCCCCTGCAGGAAGCCATCGAATATTTCCATTCGCGCGGCTATGAAGACAAGGTTCGCCTGCTGAGCTATCGCCGGAAGAGTTATCTGACTTTATACCGGCTTGGCGAACGCATGGATTATCACCATGGTTACATGGTGCCTTCCACCGGTTATCTGACCTGGTTCGATCTGGAGCGGACGGAAGGCGGCTTTACCCTGCGTTATCCGCGCCGGCACAAGCCGAACGAACTCCTGCCGATGCCGGAATACCCCAAGCTGCTGGGTACGTTCCGGCAGTATGGCGACTGGCTGGCCAAGCTGGGTATCGAGAACGTCGGTTCGCTGAACAACGCCATTCAGAGCGGGCGCAGCGACCAGGTGGTGCTGGTCTCGGAGGCCTTCCACGAGAACAACCTGGCGCGGATTGCCAGCCAGATCTTCGACCAACTCGACCGTTCGCATCTCATTTTGATCGCCGGTCCATCCTCGGCCGGCAAAACGACGACGTCACGGCGGCTGACCGTACAGCTGCTTGCGCTCGGGGTTTCGCCTTTCCCACTGGAGCTTGATAACTATTTTCTCGACCGGGACAAAACGCCGCTGGGAGAGGATGGCAAGCCCGATTTTGAATCCATTGATGCCCTGGACCTGCCTCTGATTGCCGAGCACCTGTCGCGGCTGATCCATGGGGAGGAAGTTCAGCTGCCGCGCTACAACTTCAAGACCGGGCTGCGCGAGGAAGGGGAGCTGATCCGATTGAAAAACGGCCAGCCCATCATCCTGGAGGGTATCCACGGGATGGACCCGCGCCTCATCCCCGAAAGCCTGAGCGGCGAGGCGTTCCGGATCTATGTCTCGGCCCTGACTCAGTTGAACCTCGACCGCCACAACCGCGTCTCCACCACCGACACGCGGCTCATCCGCCGCATCGTGCGCGACGCGCGCGAGCGCGGTTACACCGCGGCCCAAACCATCGGGCGCTGGGAATCGGTGCGGCGCGGCGAAAAGCGGCATATCTTTCCGTTCCAGGAAAATGCAAATGTCATGTTCAATTCTGCCCTGGCGTATGAACTGGCGGCGCTCAAGCCGTTTGCCGAGCCGCTTCTGCGACAGGTTCCCCATGGTACGCCCGAATACATCGAGGCGAAACGCTTACTGGCATTCCTGGAGTGGTTCCTGCCCCTCGATATCAGTCTCGTCCCCGGGACGTCGATTATGCGCGAGTTTCTGGGCGGCTCCATTCTCAAGAACTTCACGATCTGGAAGGAACAGGAGCCGCTGATTTAAGGCACGGTCGGTACTTTGAAGATCAATCCCACCACATAGCCTGCCAACGCACTGACCGTGCCGATCACGGCCAGCTGAATCCCGCTGCGGAAAGGCCGGCCGACGGTCACGCGGGCCTTGTAGACACCGACCACGAACAATGTCAGGGCGGCGACGACGATCGAGATTCCAATACTCAGAGACACGCTCCAGAAAAAGAACGGGAGCATGGGGATCAGAGAGCCGATCAGGGCAGAGAAACCCACGATCAGCGCGGTCCGGAATGCTTCTGTTTTTTCGGGCGGCGTCATCTGAAACTCCTCGGACATCATGACATCCACCCATACATCGGGGTTCGAAGTGATGACCTCGACGATCTTTTCCAGTGTCTCCCCCTGGAATCCTTTCTTTAGATAAATATCGCGAATTTCCTCCACTTCGACATCCGGTGCGAGGTGGATATGGCGATACTCTCTTTCTTTCTCACTGTGATAAAGATCGTTCTCCGCCAGGGTCGATGTGTACGCGACCGCGCCCATCGAGATGGACTCGGCAAAGGTCGCTGCCAGCCCGGCTGCGATGACGATGCGCGCGTCCCGGGTGGCTGCCGCGACCCCCAGGATCACGCCGAGAACGTTCACCAGCCCGTCCTGCCCGCCCAGGATCACGTCCGAGAGCCGCGACTCGTGACGATGCGGATCGTGATGGTCGTGCATGCGGACCTGTTCGATCAGTCTGCCTTTTGCCAGTGGAGCGTTCGTGTCTGACATAGGATTTGCTTCTTTCTATGTAAGCGCTTATCGATCCAAAAAAATATCGTCCATGGAAAGCTCATCTTCAATCGGCTCGATGTGTGTAAAAACTGTGACGACACTGCCCAGGGTCTCCCGGATATCAAGCTCAAAATCCTCGGCGACGTGGTGGGCGTCATGGACGGTCCATTCCCCGGGGACAAGCATGTGGACCGAGATGAACCGGCGGGCCGCGGCCTGGCGTGTCCGTAAAGCATGGAAGCTAACGCCCTTGTTTTGGTATTTCTCCATGACAGCCTGGATCAAAGTCAGTTCAGCCTCCGGCAAAGCCACATCCATTAGACCGGAGACGGAACGCCCGACCAGTTTGACACCCGTCCAGACGATATTCAGCGCTACAGCGATCGCGACCAGGGGATCGAGGACGCTCCAGCCGGTCAGGCCTGCGAGTGCAACGCCGCCGATCACGCCCGCGGAGGTCCAGACGTCGGTCATGAGATGCTGCGCGTCCGCTTCGAGGGTGATCGAGCGGCGCTCCCGGCCCGCCCGCAGCAAAATGCGCGCAACGCTGAAGTTGATGACCGACGCCGCGATCGAGACACCCAGCCCGAGCCCCAGCTGCTCCAGTTCGCGCGGCTGGAACAGGCGGCTGACCGCCGCGCTCATGATCCCCACCGCGGCGCCGAGGACGAGCAGCCCCTCCGTGATGCTGGCAAAGTATTCGGCTTTACTGTGGCCGTAGACATGAATGTCATCGGCGGGGCGGGCTGCGATGGTGAGCATCACAAGAGCCATGATTGCGCCGGCCAGGTTTACGAGGGACTCCAGGGCATCGGATAGCAAACCGACCGAGCCGGTTAGGAGATATGCGCCCGTTTTGAGCGCGATCGTCCCAAGTGCGGCGGCAATGGACAGCCAGGCAAAACGGGTCAGGGAGGCGCGGTTCTTCGTCAAATCGCTGTGTTCAGCTTCTTTATGTGGCATATAAACATGATACTTGTATGCAGGCAAGTTGGGAATAGGTGAAAAATGGTAATTTGATTGCCATCCCGGAATAAAAAACTCCGAGCGGCTTATGCTCGGAGTTTTCAGGGTCAGGATCAGTTCACCTTTTCGAGGATCGTACGGATTTCCTTTGCATGCGTCTCCTCATGCTCGACGAATATTTCCACCAGCTCTTCCATGGTTGCATATTGACCCCAGGGAGTCACGAAACGTGTATGCAGTTGTTCCTCGGTCATTTCCAGGATCAGGTTCGCAAGAACTTCCCGTGAAGTCTCCCATTCGCGTTGCGTCACCTCGTACGGAATGGCTTCCCGCGAGGACACCGTCTCTGCATTGTAGACGTCGATGCCCCGGGCGGCCGGAGTGGCGGGCGGCTCGCCGGCCAGTAGCGAGCGGATCGACGCAATGACGGCGTCATCCCAGCCTGTGATGTGGTCGAGCACTTCCTTCATGCGCCAGGGTTCGTAAATGGTCGGGTTGCTCTGTGCGTGTCTGACGATCTCGCGCATTTCGGCGCGGGCAGCCTGCAGACGCTGGATATAGGTATGACGATCGCTCATCGGGCCCTCCACCTGAAATTATGCACCATTCCCATGCATCCTGGCAATAGTCTATCCTTTCAATTCCCTGACAGGAGGAATTTCTCAGCTCTAATCAAAACCTGCTTGAATCACGCCTTTGTTAATGCTAAACTTTTCGAGGAGCTGATTGCATCAGTTGTGATCCATTCGATGAAACACTTTGCCAAAGGAGATCATATGTGGAAGATAAAGTATGCTCTGACGATTTTGATCACGTTCGTTCTTTTGATGGCGCCCATGGGCAGTGTTGTGAGCGCGGCCCCGGCGACCCCTGCCAACTGGACAGTGATGGTTTACATCTCAGGGGATAATAATCTCGAAGACTATGTGGTACTGGACATCGAGCAGGAACTCGCGCCGACCGGCTCGAGCGTGGACGTCCAGGTTGTTGCCCTGGCCGACCGGGGTCCCGGCTACGATACCAGTTACGGTGACTGGCAGACGACCAAGCTCTTTCATGTGACCCCGGGCATGACGGCCGCACCCGAAAATGCGGTCGCGGATTGGGGCGAGAAAAACCTCGGTGACCCGCAGACCCTGATCGAATTCGTCAGCTGGACGAAAGCCAACTATCCGGCCGACCATTATGCCCTGTACTTCTGGGGTCACGGCTGGAACTGGCATCCGGGCTACGTCATGCAGGACGATACGGACGACGATACGCTCGATATGGAGGAAATGAAGGCGGCTCTCCCATCGCTTGGGTTCATCGATATGGTGGGATACGATGGCTGCAACATGGCTTCCATCGAGGTGCAGCTGCTCTGGCACGGGTATGCCACGGCGGTCGCGCACTCGCAGGAATGGGTCGGCATGGAGGGCGTTCAATATGATCTTGTCCTCGCCCAACTCGCCGCCAACCCGAACATGAGCGCCGACCAGGTGGCGATCGCCACGAGCCAGAGCGCCTCCAGCGACAAGACCTGGTCCGCGGTGGCCGTGGACAGCCGCTTCGACGCGCTGCTGACGGCGGTCGATCAATGGTCGGTCGCCCTGAACGGTGGTCTGTCCGCGAACCGCAGAAAGTATGACCGGGCCTTCGGCGCAACGCGGGCCTTCTGGCAGGCGCCCATGGACAAGGATCTGTATGATATGGCATATGAA
>JBAVVF010000410.1:0-2324 GCA_049697155.1 Anaerolineales bacterium | reverse complement strand
GTACAAATTCACCGCGTTGTTTCCTGGGGCCGTCGTTTATGAAGAAAAGGCGCTTGGTCTGACGAAGTCGTTTGCAGCCTGTGCAGGCTGGGATGGATGAAAGGTGCCGGAGTCAATGGTAGAGGCGATCCATAAGGAGATGTCTGCTGCCAGGTTTTGCTGTTGATAAGGAGATCATCATGCTGTTCAAAAACTATCGCCAAATCCCGGATTTGTTATTGGTCTTTGGTTTGTTTTTCTTATCAAACATCTTGGCCTTCTTTGGCGCATTTTGGCTTGCTCCCGAGTTAGTGATTGTTGAGACCCTGTTTTGGCTGATGTTAACGATTCTCTCTATTTCCATCCTGAGTAGACATGGGCTAATACCGGCGTTTTTCGAGAATCTCAAAATCCATTGGCTCATGCTTCCCTTTCTGATCTTTTCAGGTCTCTCGGTCTTTTGGTCCATTTACTGGGAAATCTCCCTGTATCGCTGGCTGATCCTTTTATGCACAGTAATTACGGGAGCATACATTGGACTGCGATATAGCCTCAGAGAAATCATAAAATTATTGTCGGTTTTCGGTATCTACATTCTGCTCTTGAGCAGCATCTTTGTCTTCCTTGTGCCTAAGATTGGAATAATGAACTACTATATTATTCAAGGCGCATGGAAGGGAATTTACTGGCACAAAAACCACATGGGGTTGATAGCCACATTTGCAAACATCCTGTTCCTGATTAACATACTTTCCTCTCTGCGATCCCCCAAAAGAGGTGTATGGCTTTGGGGTTTGCTGTATGCTTATTCGTTGCTGTTTGTTTATCAAACCGATTCTGTGGCCGCTTACCTAACCACGATCTTCCTGCACGGAGTAGTATTGCTGGCACTTGTCCTGTTGAAGTTCAAGGGGAAAATTCGAAAGATCCATTATTTGGTCTTTACCGTAGTTCTGCTGCTTGTGTCCCTCGTTTTGTACATGAACGTTGGCCGATTTCTTGGGAATTTCAATCGAAACACAAGTTTAACCGGCAGAATTCCAATGTGGACCTACGTTTTCAATACCTATATCGATAGGCGCCCTTTACAGGGGTATGGTTTCAACGCTTTTTGGTATACAAGTTCTCACCGCGTAGCAGTTCAACACGCAGCAGGCTATCCTGATCCAATCATCATCGCGGACAATGGTTTTATTGATATATTAGTTAATACCGGCTATGTTGGGCTGATTTTATTTCTGGTGTTTTATTTTGGCGCATGGTGGCGTTCCATCCGATATGCAATTAATGCGAAAGATATTAATGACTTCTTTCCTTTAATCTTAATGTCTTATACCTTGCTGGCAAATATAAGTTGGAGCCTGATTTTTGAGAATGAAGGCTTTTTCATGCTCAATATGATTTCTGTCCTGGCTTGTATGTCCGGCAGCTCGCCAACGAGCCGCGGCGATGGATGAAGCATACGGCCGTGTGCGGCATGAATTTTGAGGGATCAAATCGCATCGCGTGAAAGCAGTTCGATCAGGATTTGATGGGATGATCCTGTTCTTGGGACTCTATTGTCGCGGATCTCGAACGCCGGTGTTTGGCATGCAGCCACCCAAGCTTGAAAAGAGCCGACAAAAACTGCAGACCAAATACGATCAGTTGACGTTTTGGCTTTCCATGCTTCCTTTGCTCAAATCGAAAGGGAAGCTCAAGGATTAAAATCGTATGGCTGCCCCGGCCCCAGATCAGCTTGGCAAGAATTTCCTCGAGCACATCAAAGTTTTTATATTCGGTCTGGATGCTTCTCAGGAGGTCGCCGCGGTACAGGCGAAAACTGTTCGAGACATCATAGACAGGAATTCCCACGAAGATCTTAAAGATCACATTCAGGACACGACTCATCGCCACCAGCAGCCAGGGATTCTCCGTTACGCCCCCGGGAACATACCGTGAAGCAATGATTACATCCGCCTTTGAACGATTCCGCCAAAGCTCGTGGATAAATTGGGGATTATGCGAGCCATCCGAATCCATGGTGATTACAAACTCGCCCGTGCTTCCCTGGATGCCGGTACGAATGGCATCTCCGTAGCGGTTCCCGCCCTGGCGTGGGAGCCAGGTGACATTGTTCTCCAGGCAGACGGCCCGCGTATCGTCGACAGGAGGCGCGGCATCCAAGACAATGATCTCAGCCGGGATTTCCAGTTCGTCAATCACCTTTTTGATGGCAGGCAGCAATAAGCGGAGATTCTCGGCCTCGCCATAGGCCGGCAGCATGACTGTCAACGTTTTTCCTTCCGGTGAACGTTTAGTTTCCATTATGGATTTCCTTGCTCCATTCCAGCATTGCCTGAATG
>JBAVVF010000409.1:0-9680 GCA_049697155.1 Anaerolineales bacterium | reverse complement strand
CACTGCGGGAGAAGCCGCGGGCGGTCTTTGATGTCTGTCCCTCGCCTCCGCTGATCTGGTCAAACTTTGGTGCGGGCAACCTGATCGCGCTGGCACGGGCCGGCGTCCCGGCCGAGATCGTCTCGATGCCGCTGGCCGGCGCGGCTGCCCCTGTCACGCTGTTGGGCGCGGTCACACAGCACGCCGCCGAATGCCTGTCGGGCATTACCATCCATCAGCTCGCCCGGGCAGGCTCCCCCATCGTCTGGGGCGGCGCACCGGCGACGTTCGACATGCGGAAGGGCGGCACACCTTTTGGCGCCGTCGAAACCGGAATGATCGACTGTTCCTACGCCCAGGTCGGCAAGTTCCTGGGCGTACCCACCCATGCCTATCTCGGTGCCACCGAATCGAAACTGATCGATACGCAGGCTGGCCTGGAAAGCGGCATGGGCGCACTGATCGGCGCGCTGAGCGGCATCAACATGATCTCCGGCTCAGGCATGCTGGATTCTCTCCTCTGCCAGAGCCCCGAGAAACTCGTGATCGACGCCGAAGGGATCGCCATGGCCCAGCGCATGCTTCAAGGCATGAAGATCCACACCGAAACGCTTGCCACCGGCTTTTATGAAGGCGTTGACTTCAAGGGCGGCGACTTCCTCAAACAAAAGATCACGCTGAAGCTTTTCCAAAAGGAACAGCACATGCCGGGCACGGTCATCGACCGCGACTCGATGCGCGGCTGGAAGGAAAGCGGCTCGCTGGACATGTTCGAGCGCGCCAAAGTACGCGTGAACCAGCTGCTCGCTTCCTACACCCCGCCGGAGCTTGATCCGGCCAAAGTGGCGGAGCTGCACGCCTTTGTGCTCGAGCTCGCCAGACAGGCCGGCATGGACGCCTTGCCTGCGCATGAACTGGCAGTTGCTGTGGTATAAGGTAGACACGTACACAAGTAAACAAGTAGTCGCACCACCTGTTTACCTGTATACATGATACTTGTTTACGTCCGAAGGACACACATGCTCAAACAAGCCCATGCAATTTCTGAAGAACTGATCGAATGGCGGCGCGACTTCCACATGCACCCCGAGATCGGCTTCGAGCTTCACCGTACCTCGAAGATCGTCGCGGATGAGCTGGAGAAGATGGGCTACCGCGTCCGGCGCGGCGTCGGCAGGACCGGCGTGGTCGCCGAGATCGGCGAGGGCGGCAAGGTCGTCGCCATCCGGGCCGACATGGACGCGCTGCCCATCCTGGAACAGAACGAATTCGAATATGCTTCGCAGACCCCCGGCGCGATGCACGCCTGTGGGCATGACTCGCATACGGCCATGGCCCTGGGTGCGGCACTGCTTTTGTCGAAGGAGAAGCTTCCCGGCCGGGTGCGCTTCCTTTTCCAGCCCTGTGAGGAGACGGCGGACGAGGAAGGGAAGAGCGGCGCGCAGCGCATGGCCGCCGAGGGCGCCATGGACGGCGTGGATTACATCATTGCCCAGCACGTCGATCCGCTCAATCCCGTCGGCACGATCGGCATTAACGCCGGTCCCAGCTCGGGCGGAGTCGACAGCTGGTACGGAGTGATCAAAGGCAAGGGCGGGCATGGAGCGCACCCCGACAAGTCCATCGATCCCTTCTATATGCTGGGACATGTCATCTTTGCCCTGAACGCCATCGTCTCCCGCCGCATCAACCCGGTGGAACCGGCCGTGGTCAGCATCGGCTCGATCAGCGGCGGCATCACCCAGAACGTGATCCCGGAAAGCGTGACGATCTCAGGCACCCTGCGCTTCATGGACGAAAAGGTACACCAGCAGATTCAGGCAGAAATAAAGAGAGCTTTTGATCTTGTAAAGACGCTGGGCGGGGACTATGAACTGCGCTACGAGATCGGCGGTCCGCCGATGATCAACGATAAATGGGTATCCGAGGTGATCGAAAAAACGGGCCGGGAGCTTCTGGGAGCGGAGAATGTCCATGAGATCGTCAGGACACTCGGCGCGGAGGACTTCGGGGAGTTTATGAAACATGCTCCGGGCGCCATGTTCACCCTCGGCTCGCAGAAGAAGGGCCACGAAAGCTACCTGCTCCACCACCCCAAATTCGACCTGGATGAGCGCGCCCTGCCAGTCGGCACGGCCATGCTGGTGGAGGCAGCCAAAAGATTTCTCTAACAAAATTGTTGGTTCATGTATTCTATCCCGGACATCCTGCGTCATGATTACGCAGGATGTTTGTTACTTGTAGCTGGAATACGAATTTGCTACAAAATCCACAAAGGGAAATCAATGGCCGGGGTGAACAATGCTGCTCTATCACATCAAATCTTCATGCTGCGGGCTTTGCCTGTTCATATTATTTACGGTGGCATGCGCAGGCTATGCCTACCGCCTCAATGCACGGCGCCCCACGGATGACCCCAAAAAACGGGACTACCCTCCTTTTGCCATCCTTTTGGCGCCAATTACACTGCCGCTTTTTATTATTCTCTATATTGTCCTGTTCATTTTGAGGGCATTGCTATATGGTGTCGCGATCATCCTGTTTACGGTTGCACTGATCCTTGTTCGAGAGGCCTTCATCCTCGTCTGGCTGAAGAAGATAATGATCTACCTCGGGAACATATTCCTGGAGGCAAACACGATTCTCATCAAGCTTTTTTTGAAGCCAGGGGCGGAGCAGCCAGGTACAAACAAATCCCCCCAGAGCGTAGACGCGCTACTTGGACGCCTTGTTTAAGTGCAAGTGGTAGGGAATCAGCATCAAAAACCCGATGGCGATGACAAATTCGCCGATCAGCAATCCGATTGCCTGCAGGGGACCGAAGTAGGGATTGTCGGGCAGGGTTTGGGCCCCCATTCCAAATACGTCGGCCATGCCGCTGAAGACCGCGATCACAAACCCCGTGGCGATCAGTCGTAGACCGATATCTGCCACGATGCTGCGCTGCTCCTTCCCCCACAGCGCGGACAGTCCGACATAGCCGCCGATGCAGATCAGCGCCAGGCCGATTAGCAGGGTCACGATCTGCACGAAACCGACCACATCCGCTCGATTCCAGCCAAACCAGTTGGGCTTGGCGCCGATGGCCGCGATCAGCAGCCCCAGGCCCACGCAGATCAGGCTGAAGCGAATTCGCAAATAGGAGATGCGGAAACCAGGTTCGGCGCTCATGCCGGCAGATGCTTTCGAAGGAATCTCAACCAGTTGCCGCCCAGGACATTCGCCGCGTCGGCTTCGCTGTAGCCAAGCGCGATGAGTTTGGATGCCACGATCTGCAGGTCGGCGATCGAATCCAGCTCGGGCGGGATCGACTGCAGGCCAAAACCGCCGTCGAAATCGGAGCCGATGCCCGCGTGATTGGCGTTGCCGGCCAACTGGCAGATGTGGTCGATGTGTGCGATGTACGCATCCAGTGACACTTCCTCCCGGCGGCTGCCATTCCTGCGCAGCCAGCCAACCTTGAGAAAAGTGTTCAGGGGGATCAAGCCGATTACACCCTCACGTTCGATCAGACCGCGGATGACGCGGTCCGGCAGGTGGCGGTTCGTGGCAGTGCCCGGCATAAGCGCGGCACAGTTGGAGTGGGAAGCCATCAGCGGGCCTTCGTAACGGTCCAGCGACTCGAGTGCCGCGGCTTCGTCCATGTGACTGAGATCGAGGACGAAGTTGTAGTCAGCCATCGCCGAAAGCAGTTTGCGGCCTTCCTCTGTCAGCGGGCCGGGATCGCTCGTCCCGCCGCAATAACGGGTCCCCGCCCAGGCCAGGCCGATCATGCGCAGCCCAAGCTCATACCACTCGCCTAACTCGTGCGGCGAGCGGATCGCATCCGCACCCTCCATCAAAAAGACCAGCCCGACCGGATGACCCTCCTCCCGAGAGGGATCGGTAGGCATGTTCCAATGTTCGAGCAGGGAATCAAGTTCCCTGCTCGAGGAAATGAGCCGGAATTTGTCCGGCTGGGAATCCGCCAGTCTGCAGTAGACCGTGATCTGGTCCCGATACAGCCGGTGGGCCGTCGCGGGATCTGCATAGATCAGGGTATCCCCGGCTTCCTTTTTCCGGGCAGGTGTCGCGAAGAGCGTCGCGAAGACCAGGGCCACCTGACCGCGCTGGTATTCGGGCCAGCCGACGATGCAGTCACCGTTACGTTCGGGAGTGGTCGTGCCTGCCTCCAGACGGCGCGTCTCGGCGACGGGGCGCGTGTAATCACGCCCATAGGTGAGCATGTTCCAGGCAATATCTTGATGTGAATCGATGATCAGGGGCACGGGACGGAAAGAGCGCCCCGCCTGCGGCGGGACGCTCCTGATTGAGAATTATTCTTCCGGCTTGTCGGAAGTGGGCTCCCCGGGGGCTTCGTCAGACGCTTCCGGGGCTTCGGGAGCTGCGGGCTCTTCGTCCTCCGCACCGAACTCCGCGGCAAGCAGTTTGAAATCCTTGTCGGCGAACGCGGCCGAATCCACCTTGCGCAGGCTGAGGCCGATGCGGTGCTGGTCCGGGTCAATGCGGATGACGCGCAGACTCTTGACTTCGCCTTCCTTGAGAACCTCCTTCGGATGTTCGATCCGATGCTCAGCAATCTCGGAAATGTGGATCAGACCTTCAATATCGCCCTCCAGGCGGGCAAAAGCGCCGAACTTGGTCAGGCGGGTGATGATGCCCTCGACCAGTTGACCGACGCTATACTTTTCGACGCGCGATCGCCACGGATCTTCCTGCAGTGCCCGGACAGACAGCCCGATGCGCTTTTTCTCACGATCCACGTTGATCACTTTGACTTTGACTTCCTGTCCCACTTCCAGGACTTCGCGTGGATGCTCGATGTGATCCCACGAAAGCTCGGAAAGGTGGACGAGGCCGTCTGCGCCATTGATGTTGATGAAGGCCCCGAAGTTGGCCAGGCTGGTCACACGACCGGTGTAAACCTTGCCCTCTTCGAGCTCTTCGATGACGCGTTCTTTAATGGACTGGCGTGATTCGGTGCTGGCGGCGCGCTCCGACAGGATCAGCCGGCGGCGTTCGCGGTCCACTTCGATTACACGCACGGAGATCGGCTGCCCGATCATTTTCTGCCAGCGCTGTTCGGGTGTGTCACCCGTCGACTGGCTGCGGCGCATGGCGCTGATCTGGGAGGAAGGCACGAACCCCCGCAAACCTTCCACGCCGACGATCAGGCCGCCTTTGTTGAAGCCCATGACCTTGCTTTCGATCACTTCGTCGCTGGATACCAGTTTCTCAACGTTTTCCCAGGAAATCTGCTCCTGGGCGCGTTTGAGAGACAGGACGACATTGCCGTTCGAATCTTCAGGATTGAGCACAAAAACGTGGACTTCCTGGCCGACCTTCAGCTCATCGCGCTCTTCGGCCGACAGTTGATCCAGTTCGCGACCAGAGACAACGCCCTCAGACTTGGCGCCGATGCTGACGAGGATCTGGCTGGGGCTTATGCTGGCAATGACGCCGGTGCGAATCTCGCCTGATTGAGGCAAGTCGACGTTCAGATCCTGCTCTTTCAGCAAAGACTCCATTGTTTGATTGTTGTTGCTGGATTGTTCTCCCTGCTGATGAGCATCGCTCCCCTGAGCGGGCAGGGCATTGTTCTGATCTGTCACTTGAAACTCCGGTTAAGAAAATGTAAACGGGATTATACAGTTGATTGCGCAAGTTTGCAACCCTTCGAAATTAATGATTGCAGAATCCTGGGGCTGGTCTCATAAACGGGGCCGGGCCTTCATTTTAGGGGAATTAATGTTGCCTGGGGTGTCATTATCTTGGGGGAATATCGAATCACGCGTTATAATCGCAGGTCGGAGTTAATACATGCCACCTATTTTTCCATTTACTGCAATTGTAGGCCAGGACCGTATGCGGCGGGCCCTCATTTTGAATGCCGTCGACACACGCATTGGCGGTGTCTTGATCCGCGGCGAACGCGGAACTGCCAAATCGACAGCCGCGCGCGGCCTGGCTGCCTTGCTCCCGAAGGTACACGTTGTGGATGATTGCCGCTTTGGCTGCGATCCCGATAAACCCGGCACCTGGTGCACGGAATGTAAGGAACGCTTTAAAGGTACGACAAAAATTCCCTCTCACATCCGCACGACTTCCTTTGTGAACCTGCCCGTCTCCGCCACGGAAGACCGCGTGGTGGGAACGCTCGACATCGAGCAGGCCATCCAAAAAGGCGAGCGTCACTTCGAGCCGGGTGTGCTGGCTTCCGCCAACCGCGGTCTGCTCTACATCGACGAGGTCAACCTGCTCGACGACCACGTTGTGGACGTCCTGCTGGACTCGGCCGCGATGGGCGTGAACATGGTCGAGCGCGAAGGCATTTCCTTCACGCACCCTGCCCGCTTCATTTTGGTCGGGACGATGAATCCGGAAGAGGGGGAACTCCGCCCCCAGCTGCTGGATCGCTTCGCCCTCTCCGTGGATATTGTCGGCATTCGCGAGGCCCGTGAGCGCGTCATGATCATGGAACGCAACCTGGCCTTCGAGCAGGATGCGGAGGCCTTCCGCACCAAGTGGCTGCCGAGGGAAGATGAACTTTCCCACCAGATCGAACGCGGCCGTGAACTCGTCGGGGAGGTCACCCACACCAGCCGCGACCTGCTCTCGATCGCGGCGTTGACGGCCTCCCTCAACGTGGACGGTCACCGCGCCGACCTGGTCATCCTCAAAGCCGCGCGGGCCCAGGCCGCCTTCGAAGGCCGCACCAAGATCAACGATCACGACATTGCCCTGGCCGCCGAGCTGGCTCTGCCCCACCGCATCAAGCGGACGCCCTTCCAGCAGGCCGAGATGACGACCGAGCAACTGCAGGAGCGTATCGAGCAGCTGGCCGGCCAGTCGGTGCCGAGCGAAGCGGAGGAAGAGTCCGAGTCGCAAGAAGGCCAGCCCGAGGAAAAAAAAACTTAAAGCTCGAAGATGAGCGCGAGGAAGGCCCCCAGGAGGGCAAGCCGGAACAGATGCCGCAGGATGTCTTCGCCAACACCAGTGCCAACTGGTGGGAAGGCGGACAGAAGGTCAAGCCCGGTGAAAAGTTCCAGCCGCGCAAGCTGAATACCCCGCTCGACAAATTAGCCCGCAAACACGCCGGCCGGCGTTCGCTCACCAGGACCGAGCGCAAACACGGCCGCTATATCAAGGCCCGCCCCGCCGGGGACAAGAAGGATGACATCGCCTTCGATGCCACCTTCCGGGCTGCGGCACCGCATCAAAAGAGCCGCACGGAGAAACGCAAGAAGCTTGCCTTCGCCATCGAGTCATCCGACCTGCAGCGCAAGATCCGCGTCAAGCGGGTCGCGAACCTGGTCCTGTTCCTGGTGGATGCTTCGTGGTCGATGGCGGTCGCCGAGCGCATGAACGCGACCAAGGGCGCGATCTTGTCCCTGCTGACGGATGCCTACCAGCGCCGCGACCGGGTCGGCCTGATCGTCTTCCAGAAGGACCGCGCCACCCTCGTCCTGCCCCCCACCAATTCCGTCCAGCTCGCCCAGCGGGCCCTGATGGATATCCCTGTCGGCGGGAAGACCCCGCTCTCGGCAGGCCTGTTCCTGGCGGCGGACGTGCTGCGCCAGGAGAAGACCCATCACCCCGACATCGAGCCGCTGCTCATCGTGCTGACGGACGGGGCAGGCAATGTCTCGATCGGCGCGCTGCCGCCCCAGGAGGAATCCTATCGCTTCGCGGAGCTGATCGCGAATGAGAAGATCAAGAGCATCGTCATCAACATGGAACATGCCGCCTTCGACCAGGGTCTGGCCCAGCAGCTGGCCAATCACCTCAAAGCCCCGTGCTACGCGCTGAGCGAGTTGAAAGCGGAGAGTTTGTATCACACGGTCAAAGAGGAAATGGCCAGGCCGGCGGGGAAGAAGTAAAAGCCATGTCGTTGCGAGCGCTGGTTGAGACGCAAGCGTCGAAACCAAGCGAAGCAATCCCCTCATCAATTAGGAGATTGCTTCGTCGCCCTGCGGGCTCCTCGCAACGACATAAGTGCTATTTATTGTTTGATATCCCCAACATTCTCAGAACAATTGAAGAAATCATTTTCAGGCAAGCTGTTGAAATCAGCCTTGCTTCCCCTTCACCAGCTCATCCACCATCGCCTCCGGCACCTGCACCGCGACCAATTCCCCGCGCACGGTGACGATACCGTTCGCCACGATCCACTCTTCGATGACAACCTTGCGGCCCTTGAGTTCCTTCACCTTCCCGCGCACTTCGAGCTCGATCCCCAGGGGAGTCGGCTTGAGGTAGTCTACGTGGAGCGAGGCCGTCAGGGTGCGCGTGTTGGGTTGAACGGCCGGATCCTTCGCCCTGGCGGCGTTGTACAGCGCCGCGGCAGCCGTCCCGGTGCCGTGACAATCGATCAGCGAGGCCAGCAGCCCACCGTAGACATAGCCGGGGATGGCAATGTGGTAAGGCTTCGGCAGGAAGTGACAGATCGATTCGTCACCGTCCCAGTAGCTTTTGATCTGGTGTCCGTGCTCGTTGAGCCGGCCGCAGCCGTAGCAGTGCGCCAATACGTCGGGGTATTCATCCTGGAAGGATTTTTGAGGCATACGTGGTTTATCCTTTGCTTATTGTTACCGTCATTGCGAGAAATGGCGACCCTGGCGCCACGACGAAGCAATCTCAAATACAATGAGTGAGATTGCTTCGCCCCTTCGGGACTCGCAATGACGTTACGGGGTCCTGGTAGCCGTCGGCGTGCGGGTGGAAGTGGGTGTACGCGTCGGGGTGGGAGTGCGCGTCAGCGTGGGAGTCCGCGTCGGCGTGGCAGTCTGGCTGGGGGTCGGAGTGCGCGAAGGGGTCGGCGTCAGAGAAGGAGTCGCCGTCGGGACAGGGGTCTGCGCGTCGCCTTCCAGAAGAAACTGTCCAACCACCTTCCACTCCAGCCCGACGAAGACCTGCACATCGTAGGTGCCGGGCAGCCATTCCGAAGCAGGTGCTTCCCATTCAGTGTAGCCGAAACCGCCGGTCTCGCCGTTCCAGGGCAGCGTTTCATAATGAACCAGTTTCCCATCCCGGTACCAGAGCGCCGTCCACTGCGCGCCCGGCGTCATCTGATCGTACGTGAACACCCCGCACATGTATGTGATCGGGTTTTCGAAGACGGTCGCGGCCGTGAACTCATTGAAGTTCGCACAATTGCGCGTGAACTGGATCTGACTGAACACCGCGCCAGGATTCGGCGTCACCTCGCTCTCGAAGAGCGCCTCGATGGCCGGCGGGATGAAGGGCGTCGGCGTGATGGTGGGCGTATCGGTGGTCGAGGGCGTATTCGTGATGGTCGGGCTGAGCGTAATCGTGGGCGTCAGCGTGATCGTGGGCGTCAGCGTGATCGTCGGCGTGAGTGTAACCGTCGGGGAAGGTGGGAAGTATCGGTACGCAACTGGTTCCCCAAAGAAGAACAACAGCGCGCCAAAGCCCAGCAGTACAAGTGCCACGAGAACCGTAAAAAAACCGGCCCGCTGTCGCTGGCGCTTGATCCGGTAAAAAGTAAGCTTTCTGGCCGAGAGCCAGGCCCGGTACCCGGATCGAAATACAAGGAATGAACTGATGACGAGCAGGGCAATGGCGGCAAAGAGGCCTGCACGAATATCCATGGAAAAGATTATAGCAGGTGACAGCCGTCTGTGGAGCGCCCACAAAAGCGGGAAGTGTCCGGAAAGATGGGCTAAGTATCCTCTCACCAC
>JBAVVF010000408.1:0-4406 GCA_049697155.1 Anaerolineales bacterium | reverse complement strand
GACCAGGACCGGCACACCGAGCGAGGGAGCCTCCTCCTGCAGTCCGCCGGAATCCGTCAGCAGGAGCGCGGCATGTTTCATCAAGTGCACCATGGGCAGATAATCCAATGGCGGCAACAACGTGACGTGCGGGACGCCTTTCAAATTTCGGTTAACAGTCTCCTGCACGTTTGGGTTGAGATGGACGGGGTCGATGATCTCCAGATCGCCGCGTCCAGCCAGTTCCTTGATTGCCTGGCAAATATTCTCGAGGGGCTGCCCGAGGTTTTCGCGCCGATGGGCAAGGAAGAGGACCAATCGCCTACCCTCTGGTGTGCTGATCCCTAGTTTGTCGAGCAGTGCGGTAATTTCCGGCGGCTCCGCCTGTTCCGCCACGAAGTTCAGGGCATCGATCACCGAATTGCCGGTGACCAGGATGCTTTTTTCAGCGACCCCTTCGCGCAGCAGATTTCCCTTTGACCATTCGGTGGGGGCAAAGTGCAAATCGGCAATGACCGTTGCGATGCGCCGGTTGACCTCCTCGGGGAAGGGGTGCCACTTGTTGTGTGTGCGCAGCCCCGCCTCCACATGTCCCAGTTTGATTCGGCGAAAGTATGTCAGCAGCGAAGTGGTGACCACTGTCGTGGTATCGCCGACCACCAGCACCCAATCGGGTTGGAAATCTGTCAGGACAGGATCGAGATGTGTGAAGATCGAGGCGCTGATCTGGGCCAGCGACTGATTCTCGCGCATCAGGTCCAGGTCATATTCAGGCTGGATCTGGAAAAGCTCCAGCACCTGATCGAGCATCTGCCTGTGCTGGGCCGTGACACAGACGCGCGATTCAACTCCCGGCGTTTGTTTCAACAGCCGAACGATCGGAGCCATTTTGACGGCTTCGGGACGTGTGCCAAAAACAGAGAGGATTTTGATAGTCATGGTGGATCGGTATGAGTAAGGTAGACAGGTATACAGGTAAACAAATATGCAAAGGTCGCGCCTACCTGTATACTTATATACCTGATACTTGTTTACTTCCTCACCCCTAATCGAACTACCTTGAAACCTGCTTCATCCCAGTGACCGGGATCCCAGGCATTCACGCAATCGACCACGAGGCGTGCCTTTGTCCTGGCTGCCACGTCCTCAGGCTTGAGGCCGACGAATTCGGTGTGCCTGACGAGGAGCAGAATCGCATCCGCGTCCTCGAGCGCAGCGTCCAGGCTTGCGGCCATGTCGACGCCCTGGATCTTTGCATCCGGCTTGAATGGCTCCCAGGCTTTGACCTGCGCGCCTTCCCGTTGCAACAAATGGACTATTTCGGTGGCCGGGCTTTCGCGCAGGTCATCGACGTCGGGCTTGTACGCCAATCCAAGTGCGGCGATCTGCTTCCCTTTGAGTGTTCCCAGCGCCTGCTTGACTTTGTCCACCACAAAATGCGGCTGTCCATCATTGACCTGGCGGGCCTGGTAGATCAGCGGCGTCAGTTCGGGCGCGGCTTCGACAAAGAACCACGGATCCACGCTGATGCAGTGTCCGCCAACGCCGGGGCCCGGGCTGAGGATGTTAATGCGCGGGTGGAGGTTGGCCAGGCGGATCGCCTCCCACACGTCCACGCCGAACCTTTCGGCGAGGCGCGCGAACTCGTTGGCGATGGCGATGTTTACATCCCGGGTGGTGTTCTCCATCAGCTTGACCATCTCGGCGGTGGTGGCATCCGTTTCGACGATCTGCCCTTTCACAAAGGTCGCGTAGAGGCGCTGCCCGGCCTGAGCCGATTCCGGCGTCACGCCGCCCACGACGCGCGCATTCTCGATCAGCTCATGCAGGATCTGTCCCGGCAGGACCCGTTCCGGCGAGTAGCACAGATGAAAGTCAATCCCGGCTTTCAAACCGGATCTTTCGAGGATCGGGCGGACGAGATCTTCGGTTGTCCGCGGTGGGGAGGTCGATTCCAGGACCACAAGGTTTCCCTTGCGCAGGCACGGCAGGATGGCCTCCATGGCGGAGATGACGGCGCGCATATCGGCCAGTTTATATTTTTGGCCTTGATATTCCCCAACCTTGTCTTCGTAAAAGGGGGTGGGTACCGCGATCAAAAATGCATCGGCCTCTTCCGGTTTTGGCGAAACCGTCAGCTTGCCGGAAGTGAGCGCGGCTTCGACCACGTTCCGCAAGCCCGGCTCGTGAATGTGAATGTTCCCGGCCTGTAACGTTTCAATGACATGTGGATTAATGTCCACGCCGACGACTTGCAGGCCGTGCGTGGCAAAAGTGGCGGCAGTTGGGAGTCCGATATATCCCAGCCCCAGGACACAAATTCTTCGAAGATTCATGGATGCTCCTGCCCCCTCACGGACTCTCCCAAATCCGATAGCCGGATGCTGCATGAACATTCAGCCTTTTTTCTCGCATTATGAGAGGCGTCACGCTCTGGAGTGACGGAGGGGGAATAAATGTCCCGCCTATTATACAGCCTCGAAGTCGGGTTCCATTCACAACTTTCACCGGGCAAATCTCGTAGATAAAGTGGAATCCAAACAAGTTAGATTGTTGTATAATCAATTGGAGGAGCTATGGACTTCCTGCTTAACCCCAACATTGCATATCTCATTCTGCTCGGGGCCGTTCTGCTGGCGATGATGTCGATTGCCAGTCCGGGAACCGGATTGTTCGAAATAGGAGCCTTTTTCCTGATTGCCCTGGCGGGATACTCGATTTATCAACTGGGCTTTAATTGGTGGGCGCTGCTCCTGCTGGGGCTCGGCATCATTCCCTTTATTTATGCCTTACAAAAACCAAAACGCGAGCTTTACCTGGGCGTATCCATCCTGCTGTTCATTGTCGGGTCTGTATTTATATTTCCGCGCAGCGAGGAGCAGCCCATGGTCAATCCTCTGGTTGCCTTTGTGGGCTCAGGATCCCTGGCGGTTCTGCTGTGGTTCGCTGTTCGCAAATCGGCGGAAGCCATGAGCATGCGTCCTTCGCACGACCTGACCGCCCTGGTGGGCCAAATCGGGGAGGCCCGGACAAGAATCAACGAGGAAGGCAGTGTGCAGATTAATGGAGAATTATGGTCGGCCCGCAGTGAAAAACCAATCGCGGCCGGCAGTTCAATCCGTGTGATTCGACGTGATGGATTCATTTTGGTCGTCGAGAAAAATGGCTGATATCACTTCATTGAGGAAAGGAAATTACTATGGCTGACATTTTGAGTGGCGGCGTCTGGTGTATTTTTGGTACGCTCGTGGTCCTTGGCTTTATCTTCATAGTCAATGCCATTCGTATCGTTCCCGAGTACCAGCGCCTGGTTGTGTTTCGGCTGGGACGCAGTATTGGAGCGAAAGGTCCTGGTCTGGTCCTGCTTTTCCCTGTGATCGATCGTGCGGTGAAAGTGGATCTGCGCGAGCAGGTTCGTGAAGTTCCGCATCAAACGTCGATCACGAAGGATAACGCGCCGATCTCGATTGACTTTCTCTGGTATTTCAAAGTCCTCGATCCGTCCGAGTCGGTGCTGCAGGTCGGTAATTTCGAGATGGCCGCGGCCGGTATCGCCGCCACGACGCTGCGCGCTGTCATCGGCGGTATCCCGCTGGACGATGTGCTCTCGGAACGCGAGCACATCAATAACATGCTGCGCACCCGCCTGGATGAAGTCACGGAGCGCTGGGGTGTCAAGGTGACCAACGTTGAAATCCGCGAGATCATCCCGCCGCGCGAGGTCCAGGATGCCATGAACCGTCAGATGTCTGCCGAGCGCATCCGCCGTGCCGTTGTGACCGAATCCACGGGTACCCGTGAAGCCGCCATCAACGTCGCTGAGGGCGAAAAGCAGTCCAATATCCTGCGGGCGGAAGGTCAAAAGCAGTCTGCGATTCTTCAGGCAGAGGGTGAACGGCAATCTCAACTGTTGAAGGCGGAAGGCTTTGCCCAGGCACTCGAGGCGATCTTCAATGCCGCCAAGGGTATTGATCAGAGGACGATGACCCTGCAGTACTTTGAAACCCTCAAGACCATTGGCGCAAGCCCGTCGACCAAGTACATCTTCCCGATGGAATTTACGGCCATGCTGAGCAACTTCCTGGGTGGGGATAATAAGAAGTAAAAAGTAAGAAGTAAGAAGTAAGAAGTAAAAAGCAGGAAGTGGAGTTCACCACTTCCTGCTTTTTTATTGATACAATCGTCCGCAAATGGAAATCCAAGTTGCCGGTCTCCGCGACCTTGCCGCACTGCGCCGGCTTGAACATGCCTGCTTCGAAAAGGATGCGTGGTCTCTGCTGGATTTGATGGCCGTGCTGACCTGGCCGGACGTAATCCGTTTGAAGGCTGTGGAGGACGGCGAAATGGCCGGATTTGTGGCCGGTGATCCGCGCCCCTCCGAAGGCGTCAGCTGGATCGCCACGATCGGGGTCGATCCACGCTATCAG
>JBAVVF010000407.1:0-3436 GCA_049697155.1 Anaerolineales bacterium | reverse complement strand
GTCCAGCAAATCGCAGAACGTCTCAATATGACGAGCGATGACTTCATTGGTGAGATGCGAAAACGCGGGTGCAGCGAACCTACGGCACTCAAAATCTGGCTGGGCCTTTATGAAGAATTTATGGATTTTAACGACAACGATCTGTTTCTCAGCAATCTTCGCAAAGCAGCCGATGTTTTAAAGGTCTCAACAGGGACGCTTTTGCCGAAATGAATTGTTCAGTTTTGCACTTTAGAGAATAGCCACCAGCTCATCCATACATCCAATCCTTAGGTTGTATCTTGTAACCTTATGACACGAAAAGCGGCCAGCAAATTGTCTGCGACATTGATTCACTCATATCGAACTGTCTGAAATTTGGAGGTCGTCATGCTTGGCTGGTATGTTGTGCATAGCAAACCACAAAAAGAAATGTGGCTATATAACCAGCTTAATGCACTTCAGATTGAAGTTTATTATCCTCGTCTGCATGTGAGGAATGAAAGAACATGCTCTTGCAAACCCAGACCGTATTTTCCTGGGTATTTATTTGTAAACATTGACCTCGCTGTTACTGGAGCCTCTGCGTTGCAATGGATTCCAGGCTCCCTTGGGTTGATTGGCTTTGGTGGAGAACCCGCTTGCGTTCCTGACGGGTTGCTTCAGAGAATTCGCCACCGCGTCGACGAGATTAACAGTGCAGGAGACAAATTGAGAGAGAGTTTGAGACCTGGCGACGAGGTTGTGATCCATTCTGGTCTCTTTGCGGGTTATGATGCCATATTTTGCGCTCGGCTGCACGATAGTGAACGTGCCCAGGTGCTTTTAAAAGTGCTTCAGGATCAAGCCATTAGAATTGATTTGCCGTTTTGCGAGCTTACTATAAAACAGAATAGAATTCGACGGTGAGACAGTAAAGTTCTATTTCTGTGCCAAATTGGAGTTCCGCCTGCATTTCTTCAAATGTGGAATGGCGGAGCATGTGTTTTGTCAAAAAGATGTACAAATCAATTTCCCTGCTATTTCGATCAAAGATGAAAATACTGCTAAGCTTAGTCGGTTTGAGTATTATCCTTGTTCTTTTCCGTGAACGCTGGCTGATGCTAATTGCCGATTTTCTTGTCGTTGAAGACACCTTGCATTCCGCTGATGTCATTCACGTTATCGCGGGGGAGGACTACCGTACGGATTATGCTATCCAGTTGCATAAAAAAGGATATGGAAAGGCGCTTTTTTTTACAGGTGGATGGTGTGAAATCCATCAATATAATCACGGTGAGCATGCAAAGGAAATATCCATTGCACAGGGTGTACCACCAGAAACCATTGCCTTCAACGATTCAGAAGTGATCAGTACCTACATGGAGGCTGAAAGACTGAAGGAATGGATCGAACATAATCCCGATCCTGTCCAATCGGTAATTGTTGTCAGTGACCCGTTCCACATGCGACGGGCGCGCTGGACGTATCGGAAGGTGCTTGGAGATCAGATCCAGGTGCAGATGGCACCTGTCCCATTTGATCTCACGCCCTACCAGCGCGTTTGGTGGCAAGATCCGGTCAGTCGCCGGAATGTTCGAGATGAATATTCCAAGCTCATCTATTACTTGCTTCGTTATCAATATAGCTGGGGGAGGTTCAGGGACTGGCTGGCTTCTTTAGATACTGAGTGAATATATTCTTGATCTTGCGCACGAGGGGGAAACCGCAACTTCATTCATGAATTAAGAAATGAGACGGCGTTAGAAGATGAATTCAAGATTGCGCATAGGACTATTGTTGGACTCCTATTTCCTGCCTGCATGGGCATTTACTGCCATTGAGCAAATTCTCCGCTCAAGCTATGCTGAGCTGGCGCTGGTTGTCTTGAATCACTCGCGGCCAAAAAGATGGGCTCCATTAAGGGTATTCTGGCAAGCCTGCAATCATTGGCTCTATCATATTTTCAATTCCGTAGACGAAAAATTATTCCTTCGTGGGCCAATTGCCGCGGCTCAGGTTGATTCATCAGAAACCTTCTCGAGCATACCTGTTTTTGAGGTGGAACCTATTGATGAACGTGGCGAACAGCATTTTTCTGCCCTGGATGTAGAACAACTCAAGTCATATCAACTTGATATTTTGGTCAAGATGGGCTTTGGTAATTTGCGTGGAGATATATCGTTTGCCGCCAGCTGTGGTATTTGGACATACCGCTGGGGTGATCCTCGCAAGATCAAAGATGGCTTAACAAGCTTCTGGGAAGTGGTCAGAAGCTGGCCTGAAACGGGGGCAGCATTCCTGCAACTTGGGGCGGCTGCCGAACATGATAAAGTTCTTTTTGAATCCTGGTTCTTCACTTATCCATACTCGCCAGCGCGGAGTAAAAATTATGTGTTGTGGGCTGCATCCTCTTTTTTGCCGCGCCAGGTTGAGCGTTTGTTCAATCTGGGTGGAGAAAAATTTCTTCAAGCGCTAGCGAAGAAGCCTGCGGTTGAAACTCCCAAGTCGCAGAAGACCAATGGCATTCCTTCCAATCTTATGGTTATGTGGATTGTGTTGAAGCTGGCAGCGAGAAACCTGTTAGAGGTTTCTCGGCGGAGTTTTTACCGGGAGCAATGGGAGCTGCTATTTCATTTGAAGCATGACAACGAAAGCAACACTTCTACATTCAAGAGAATTTCTCCTCCGAAGGACCGTTTTTGGGCTGATCCGCATGTGATCTATAAAAGACCCAATTACTTCATTTTTGTTGAAGAGTATTTGTATCAGATAAAAAGAGGACATATTTCAGTTATCGAAATGGATCAAAAAGGTAATTACAAATTGCCCATTCCCATCCTGCAAAACAGTTGTCATTTGTCTTTCCCGTTTGTTTTCAATTGGATGGGCCACTATTATATGATCCCTGAGTCCTCAGATAAAAGAACGATTGACCTTTATGAATGTACTGAATTTCCGAATCAATGGCAATTCAGGATCACACTGATGCAAGATCTCAAAGCTGTAGACACAACTTTATTCTATACCCAGAGAAAATGGTGGTTGTTCACTGCGATTTCCGAAAATAAGGCCGCAGCCCCACAGGTTGAGTTGTTCCTCTTTTATTCGGATGAACTCTTTACGGATCAATGGCGTGCACATCCGATGAATCCAATTGTTTCGGACGTCAAAAGGGCGAGGGCAGCAGGTCGACTTTTTATGAAAGATGGAAAGTTGTTCAGGCCCTCTCAGGATTGCTCCAAAATGTATGGATACGGCTTTGACTTGAATGAAATCGTCGTTCTTTCCGAAACAGATTATTGCGAGAGGACAATGACCTCCGTTAGACCGGATAGAGGCAAGAGAATTATTGCAACACATACCTATACAAATCAGGGAAATCTAACGGTCATTGATGCCCTTACGCGTCGATTTAAATGGGTCAAAAAGAATGATCCCACTTGACAAGAAAGTCGCTCTCACAAACATCCAGAGC
>JBAVVF010000406.1:0-6737 GCA_049697155.1 Anaerolineales bacterium | reverse complement strand
ATCTTCCTCGGCGCGCCGCTCGCACCGCTGACGTACTGGGTCGCCCGGCGACTCTTTCTTCTTTCCTCTTTCAGGAAAGAAGAAAGAGGAAAGAGTCACGAACAAGCCGCCCGCATTTCTGCCTGGATCGTTGCATGTTATCCGCTTTTGCTTGTTTATCCCCTGGGTCTCGGGACAGAAAATCCCTTTTTCATCCTGCTTCTGACTTCTTTCTTCTTTCTTCTAAAATCCAATCAACAACCAATTACTGCCAATTTCCTGCTCTCCGGTCTCTTCCTCGGTCTGACAGCCCTCACCCGCTCGATCATCCTGCCCTTTGCGGGACTGGCGATTCTCTGGGCCTGGTTCACCCTCGGGCGGCGGCGCGGAGCGATCCTGATGGCGCTCGCTTTCACGCTGACGATCGCGCCGTGGATCCTCCGCAACTCCGCCCTGCATCACAAGCTGACCGGGATCGAAACATCGATGGGATACAACCTGTATCTTGGTTATCACCCCCAGGGAAACGGATCGTTCGTCTTCGGCCCTTCGCTCGATCTTCTACCGATCCTGGACGATGCTGAGCGCGACCGGATTGGCACACAGAAAGCAGTCGAATTCATCCAGGCCCAGCCTGAAAGGTTCCTCCCGCTGTCCATCAACCGGCTTGGCTTTATCTTCGGGCTGGAAAAACGCGTCCTGATGTATTTCTACTCCAACAACATCCTTGGATATATTCCGCTGCCCCTGCTGCTGACCATTTCGGCCGTCCTGCTGCTGCCTTTTGTGTTCATCTCGATCTCGGCTGCCTTCGGCCTGGGATACCTGCGCTGGAAGCCCGAACATATCCTGCTGGGGCTGTTGTTGTTCGGTTACATTCTTCCGCATGTGTTCATCCTCTCCGAGGACCGCTTCCACCTGGCGCTCGTGCCCTTCATTGCCATTCTGGCGGCTCAGGTGTGGGTCAACGGATTTGCGCCGCTGCGCGTGCGCTGGTATGAATCGGTGCAGGGCAAAGTGCTGGTGTCGCTGGCGCTGCTGGCTGCGCTCCTGCTGGTCGTCAACTGGGGCTTTGAATTAATTCGTGACGCGGATAAAATATCCCAACTGCTGGGGCCAAACGGAAATCAATCCCACTTTCCATACTGAATACTGACCACTGAACACTATGAAATATCTCCTGGGCGAAAAGCTTCACTTTGACTGGAAGGTGGTGACCATCACCATCGTCAGCACCCTGCTGTTGATGGTCGATTACTATCACCGCATCACTCCCGCGAAGTACTGGGATCGCGTTATCCTGTATCTCGTCATCCCGCTGCTATTTATCATCCTTGTTTTTCGGGAAAGCCCGAAGGAATTTGGCTTTTCCCTCGGCGATTGGAAGGCCGGACTGCTCATCACGGCCATCGGCATATTGTTCATGGCTCCCATTATCTATTTTTTGGGGCAGGGCGACGCGTCGATGCAGGAGTATTACAAGCCCTACACTGTGGGACTGCCCTGGACAACCTTCCTGGACCTCGTCGGCTGGGAGTTCCTCTTCCGGGGCTGGATCCTGTTCGGCTACGCGCGCAAGTTTGGTCCTGAGGCGTTGTGGCTGCAGGCTGTCCCATTCGCGATCGCCCACATCAGCAAACCCGAAGTCGAGACTCTATCCACCATCTTCGGCGGCTTCGCCTTTGGCTGGGTCGCTTATCGAACGAAGTCATTTGTCTGGCCGTTCCTGATCCACTGGTTCATCGCAACTTTCATCATCATCGTCGCGGCCGGATTGATCTGAGACTAACCAACTATCAAACTACCGAACTACATGACTGCTATTCGCCCTGCACGCGAGACAGAATCCGTTCAAATCCGCGATCTGATCCATGAAGTCGGGATCAACCCAATGGGGCTGGACTGGAAGCGCTTCGTCGTCGCCGTGGACGACCGGGACGCGATGATCGGCTGCGGACAGTTAAAGCCTCACGGTCCGGAGGTCCTGGAGCTGGCTTCGATTGCAGTCCATCCTGAACATCAGGGAAAAGGAGCGGCGCGCGCCATCATCGAACATCTGCTGCGAGACAGCCCGCGACCTCTGTACCTGATGTGTCAGTCCTCGCTGGGACCCTTCTACGAGAAATTTGGTTTCCAGGGGATTTCCTACGAGGAAATGCCGCGTTATTTTCAACGCATGAGCAAACTGGCAGGACTGGTAACGACCCTGGCACGCAGGGAAGAACGCCTGCTGGTGATGAAGTTGAAGTAAAATTATCGAAATGCAAAACCTGAAATTAATTCTATACATGGCGGCGGGGATATTATTTGGGTTGTTCGTGGCGGCCCTCATCTGGGTCGTGGCCCGCAATCCCGCTGGCGAGGCGGTTGTACTGCGCCCCGTGCCCACGGAAAAACCGGTCATCGTTTACATCACCGGCGCCGTGCCGCGCCCGGGAGTGTATGCGCTTCCGAAAGGAGCCCGCGTCCAGGATGCGATCTCAGCCGCCGGCGGTTTTCTGGCGGAGGCAGAGAAGTCGCAGATCAACCTGGCCGCCCTGGTGGAGGATGGCGAAAAACTGGACATCCCTTACATCGAGGGCGCTTCGCCGGTCATAACAACACCCGAGCCGGAGGTCGTTACTTCCACCACCGAATTGATCGACATCAACATCGCCTCGGCTGCCGAATTGGAATCGCTGCCGGGCATCGGTCCTACCACGGCGCAAAAGATCATCGATTATCGGGAACAAAATGGTCCGTTCCTCAGTATCGAAGATATCATCAACGTGCCCGGGATCGGCCCCGGCACGTATGAACGCATCAAAGACTTGATTACAGTTGGTTCCTAAATCAACAGCCCGACCTTCCACGGTCGGGCTGCTCTTTTGCTGCCAAAATACGCGATGTCAATGCATGTTGCCCAGGACCATCAACCACGGAGACACTCACCTGCCCCGATTTGCCAAGCAAATCGTGCAGGTGCCGGGGGAGTCACAAAGTTTTTTCGTTTTTCTCAGTGTCTCCGCGACTCCGTGGTTCAACAATTGTGCAACACCGATATACGAACTGTTAATCTTTCCGCGCAAATTCGCGTAATTCGCGGCTGAGAATTTCCGAAAAAATGCCGGCTAATTGAGGGTTTCCAATATGCGAATTCATCATTCCTTGCGGCCATCCCAGGTGGACCACTTCCGTTTCTCCCGGGCCAGCAATTCATCCGATTCTTGCGGCCCCCATGACCCGGGCTCGTACACCGCCAGCGGCTGTTTCTGGGCCTCCCAGGCCTTGATGACCGGATCGATCAATCCCCAGGCGGTCTCCACTTCATCGGCGCGGGTAAACAGCGAGGCGTCACCGGTCATGACGTCCAGCAGGAGGCGCTCATAGGCTTCGGGGATGGCCGTCTTCCCGAAGGAATCGGCGTAATGGAATTCCATATCCACCGAGCGCGTCTCTGAAACAGTATCCGGGACCTTGGCTTCAAAGCGCAGATGCATGCCCTCATCGGGCTGGAGATAAAGGACCAGCATGTTCGGCGTCAGGCGGTTCTCTGAATTGGGAAAGAGCAGGTGCGGCGGCTCCTTGAACTCGATCGTGACCTGTGACAGTTTTTCCTGGAGCGCCTTACCGGAGCGCAAATAGAAAGGCACACCCTGCCAGCGCCAGTTGTCAATCTGCAGGCGCACGGCGGCGTACGTGGGAGTCGTCGACTTCTGATCGACGCCCTCCTCCTGGCGATAGCCTTTGTACTGTGCGCGGACAGTTCTGTTTCGAACGTCGGACTCCTTCATCGGCTGGATGGCGCTCAATACCTTGACCTTTTCATTGCGCAGGGACGTCGCCTCGAAGGAGACCGGCGGCTCCATCGCGACCAGCGACACCAGCTGCAGCAGATGGTTCTGGAACATGTCACGCAGCGCACCCACCTGGTCATAAAAACGGCCGCGATGCTCCACGCCAACCTGTTCCGCAACCGTGATCTCCACGTGATCGATATAGTTTCGATTCCACAACGGTTCGAAGATCGTATTGGCAAAGCGCGCCATCAAAATGTTATGCACCGTTTCCTTGCCGAGATAATGGTCGATGCGGTAGATCTGCCGCTCGTTCAAGGCCTTGTGGATCTGCTGGTTCAAGCTGCGGGCCGATTCCAGGTCCGTGCCGAACGGCTTTTCAATGACCACCCGCCGCCAGCCGTTGTCCTCACTCAATTGGCCGGTCAACCCCAGCAGGTCGATGATATTGGGAAAGATGCCGGGCGGGGTGGCCATGTAATAAACCCGATCGCCGGCACCACCCTCCCACTCCTTGAGGAAACCCTCCAGCTTCTTGAAATCGGCCAGATCGGTGTAGCGGCCCTGCTGATAGACCAGGCTGGCCGCGAAGCGTTTCCACTCCTCCTCGGTATATTTGAAGGAAGCGAATTCCTTCAACCCCTCTTTTAAGTGCGCGCGGAATTCTTCGTCGCTGAAAGCCGTATTGCCGTATCCGACGATGCGGAAACGGGCGGGCATCCTGTCCTTGCGGCACAAATTGAACAGGGAGGGCACAAGCTTGCGCTGCGTCAGGTCGCCCGAGGCACCGAAGATAACGATGGATACTGGTAAATTGTTGTTCATATCCTCACTCTATTGGTATCGTTCTAATCATCTTTTCAAATCTCACCGCAGCCTGCCGGACGCGGCTTCATCCACGAGCCAGATCAATCTGCCTTCCACCGGCTGGATCCGTTGGGCAGGATATAGCTGCGGGTTATATTCGCCGTTCAACACTTCCGCGAAGGTGGCAGCTTTCTTTTCGCCTGCCGCCATGAACACGACCATCCGCGCGCTGTTGAACACGATGGGCGTCAAGGTCACGCGTTCCGCCGGACGATCCTGATAATGCGCCGTGATGGGTACTGCCAGTTCGAATGCCTTCACCGGCGAACCCGGGAAAAGCGAGGCCGTGTGTCCGTCCTCACCCAGGCCGAGATACACCAGATCGAAGTACGGCCAGGCCAGCGTAGGCGAGGCAAATGCCTTCAGAGTCCGGACATAATCTTTCGCGGCCTCAGCCGGTCCCAGCTCCCCACGGATGCGGTGAATGTTTTCATGCGGGATCGGGACATGGCTCAGCAGCACATCGCGGGCCTGACCGTAGCTGCTGCCAGCCGCCTCGGGTGGGACGCAGCGCTCGTCGCCCCAGAAGACGTGCACTCTGCTCCAATCGACCTCTTCACGAAAATCCTGGGCAAGCAGCTGAAAGAGACGCAGCGGGGTATTCCCGCCATTGAGCGCAACCAGGAATCGATTCCGCTCTGCAATCGCCCGGGCAGCCTGCTCGCGAAAGAGCATGGCCGCCGCACGGCTCAACTCCTCTACATCCTTGAAGATGTGAATCTCAGGTTTCATACTTGCCCCATGTGGGTTTCCAAAACGTTATGAGCAGACCGGGTGATGCTTTCGAGCATATGGGCCCGGTCGGTTGTGTTCGCGGCGCTGATCAGATCGCCAAACGTGACACGCGGTGTCAGTCCGAACAGCTCTTTTCCGGCGATCATCTGCCGGATCATCTGGTACATGAAAGCCAGGCGCTGGCGGTCCGGTCTTGCCTTGCGGAACCACGTAATGGGATGATGCATGGCCCGTTTCGAGATCACGCCGCTGGCAATGGTGACGAGCACCTGGGTTTGCGGCACCTGCTTCAGAAAAATCTCAAGACTGCGTGACCAGTGACCGAACTCGGCTTCCGGGTGAGGCATCCAGGCCGGGTCAGGCTCGATGCTCCCGCGTGGAAAGATCAGGATGGCGCCGCCATTCTTCAGGTGCCGGATGATCTCGCGGACGACCTGCATGCGCCCCAGCGTGTCGTCCGAGTCCGGAGCAAAGATGGCATTGGCCCGGATGTTTGGCAGGTTTTTGAAGAACGGGATTTCGCCGATGATCGCTTTATAGTCCCGCCGCGGAATGTGAGCGGAGATCACGATCGAATCGATCGAAGCCGGATGATTCGAGGCGATGACCAGCGGTCCTTCCAGCGGGATGTTTTCGACGCCTCGCGCGGAATGTCCCTTCACGAAGCGCGGCAGGAGCCAGCGCGCGCCGCCCGGGATGCCCTCCTTTTCGACGACACAATCCAGCCCCGCGGCCAGCTCGCAAAACCGGCGAATGGCTTTGCCGGTCAGGCGGGCAATCGATCTTCTGACGGCCGGTCTCTGCGGAAGCGCCAGGGCTTTTGTAATCTCGTACACAATGTTTTTAGTCAGGATGCTGGTAAGTGCAGCGCGCTCATCCATAGTCAAAACCCTCTACGCCGGAGCTTGTTCCCGTTTCTGAAACAGAAACCAGGCCGATCCCCTTGCCCGGTGATCATCGAAGCCGTCCCGGCGCGAAAGGAGCGCGAACCGGGCTGAGATTCCGCTGAGGTCCGCCTCACCCAGCCCGGGCGCCGCGGGCCGCGCGTCGGCTCTGAGGAATCCATACATCAGCCAGAATCCGCCTGGGGCGAGAATCCGGTCCAGTTGTGTCAAATATTGGGTCTTTGCAGCCTCGGAAAGGCCGTGAAAGCAGCCGAGATCGAAAGCCAGATCAAAGGGACCGTCGATCCCCTCTAGTTTGGTCACATCCCCGACCAGTAATTCCCCCCGAACACCGGACTCAGCGATCTTTTTCCGGGCAAGTTTGACGGCCCGCGGGGCGAAATCCACGCCAGTCATCTGCCAGCCAGCCCTGGCCAGGGTGACCACATTCGTGCCCGTACCACAGCCGATGTCGATGGCGCGGCCAGGTTTGTGG
>JBAVVF010000405.1:0-2216 GCA_049697155.1 Anaerolineales bacterium | reverse complement strand
GCCTCCAACGACGTCCGCCCGCAGATCTATGGCTACTCGGACAAACAGGTTAATTTCGTGGATTGGTATCCATTCGTGGTTCCGTATGTTTCAGGACAGGGCTGGGTTTTGCACAACCCCTGGTATTACGGCGAGCATCTCGTCTATGACCTGATGGACTTCGATATTACGGTCACGTTCATCGACGGGGCCAATCCGAAGATCGCGGCCTCGGGAGCGGAGGTCGTGCCGGATGTAGCGGAAGCCACTCCATCCGGTAACCCGTCAGGGGTGGTGAGCCGCCGGTTCATACTCCAGGCCGGGCGGACGTTTGCCCTGTCCATGAGCGATCATTTCAAGGTCGCTCAGCAGACCGTTGGGGATGTCACCGTCTATAGTTATTATTTTGGTCTTTACGACGTGCCCGGGGAAGCCATGCTGCAAACGACCGTCGAAGCCCTGCAAGTCTACAGCGAGCGATTCGGTCCATACCGTCACAAGACCCTGACTGCCGTGCAGGGTGATTTCAACGACGGCATGGAGTTCTCCGGGCTTTATTTCATCAGCCGTGATTTTTTCAACAACTATGACGGCACGCCCAAGAATTACCTCACGGCAATTTCGGCACATGAGACCGCCCACCAGTGGTGGTTCGACTCGGTGGCGAACGATCAGGCGCTCGAACCCTGGCTCGACGAAGCGCTTTGCGCGTACAGTGAGATCATCTATTATGAAGCTGTCCATCCCGATTCCGTGGATTGGTGGTTGGAATTTCGTTATTTCGAGTTCGAGCCGGGGGGCTATGTCGATACGCCGATCTACGATGGCGGTGGATATCGTCCATATATAAATAAGGTCTATCTGCTCGGGGCACGCTTCCTCGGAGATCTGCGCGAACGTACGGGCGACGAAATTTTCTTCCGGTTCCTCAAGGATTACTACGCCCAATCCGCGGGGAAACGCGCCACCAGCGCGGATTTCTTCCGCGTGTTCCGTGAAAACACGGCCATGGACATCACCGACCTGCTGGTCGCATACTTCAAGAACAGCTATTAATGAAAAACCTGCGCATCCTTTGCCTCCTCTGTGTGGGGATTCTGTCTGCCTGCGGACTCGTGCCGCTCGCGCCGCCCGCGGCTCCTCCCACGCTCGTGATGGTCACAGCCAACCCGAACGCCTCCCCGACTTCGACGCCCTTCCAGCCGGTCGGCCCATCCCTGGCCCCGCCCGAGTCGCCGACCCTCTTCCCAACCTTTACCCCGCAGCCGCCCACCGACACCCCGCTCCCGACCCTTGAATTTACAGCGACGACACTGCCCTCACCAACCTCCGCTCCGGCTTCGGCGCGGACACAGTACACGCTCTATGCCCTGCTCGATTATGCCGGCCGCCAGCTCGGCGTGGACGAGACGGTCCGTTACACCAACCAGACCGGCGTCACGCTTGGGGAACTGGTCATGGCGGTCGAGCCGAATCTCAGGGGCGGGTTCACCCTCGAGAACATCATGCTCGACGGGACTCAACTGACCTACGACCTGAGCGGCCAAAGGCTGACGGTCTATCTGCCTCAGGGACTCGCGCCCGGAGCACAGGCAACGATCACGATGCGCTTCCGCATTGCCATCCCGGCCAAGATCAAGGAACATCCCTATGGCTACGACGTGGACCAGGTCAACCTCACCGACTGGTATCCGTTCGTCGTGCCGTACAGCAATGGCTGGATCCTGAATGACGCCGGTGCACTGGGCGAGCATCTCGTCTATGACGCGGCGGACTTCGAAGTCAATATCCGGACCACTGCGGCAGGAGTAGTCATCGCGGCGAGCGGTCTGGCGGATCCCGAGCCGAACGGCGAGTGGACGCGTTACCGCCTCCTGGGCGGGCGCACGTTCGCCTTCTCGGCCAGCGACCAGCTCCTCGTGCTGGATGCAAGTGCCGGCGCGGCGCAGATCCGCTCGTACTATTTTCCAGGGTATGAAACCGAGGGCGCCGCGATCCTCAATGCCGCGGTCCGCTCGGTGGGGATCTACGAAGCGAAGTTTGGCCCGTATCCGTACGGCAGCCTGAGCGTCGTCCAGGCGGACCTGAACGACGGGCAGGAGTATGACGGGCTGGTCTTCCTGGCCACCAAGTTCTACAACGAATATGACGGCTCGGCCCGCAGCAATCTTGTGGCAATCGGCGTGCACGAGATCGCCCACCAGTGGTGGTTCGGTCTCGTCGGCAGCGACCAGGCC
>JBAVVF010000404.1:0-2896 GCA_049697155.1 Anaerolineales bacterium | reverse complement strand
ACGCACTCAGCGATTTTTGCTTACTTGCGTGGGACCCGGACCACTTCGTATTCGGTTTCGGGCGTGGGGGGAGTCCCGAAGCGGGCATTGACGGCGTACAGACTGTCCCCAAACCGCGCGATCGTCGTCGCGACGCGGAACAGCGGGCTGGTAATCGTTTGAGTAATGGTACCGGCGCCGAGGTCGGATTTCAGTCTCACGACCGCGATCTGGTTCAATCGATTCTGCACAACATACAAGGTCTTTCCCTGTAACAGGATGCCATCGCCGTTGGGCACTGCTCCCGTTCCAAGATCGATGCGCGCGGCTGCTCCCGTCGCCGGGTCCACTTTATAGAGAGCGCCTTCCGTGCTATTCACAATGATCAATGTCTTGCCGCTCGGTGTCGCGGCAATGCCGTTTGCATTAAAAGCGCCCGGGGTAAACTGGTAATCGCCTCCCAGGGGGATCTCTTCACTCGTCGGCGCAGGAGGCAGTTCACCATTGCTTGCCAGGGGCACGCGATGCAGGACCGGCTGGAAGGAATTGGTGAAGTAGGCCGCCTCCCTCGTGATCACCACATCGTTGATGAAACTGGGCAGCGTGCTGAGCTGGATCTCGGCCACGCTGGCCCCTGTTTCACCATCGTAGACATACGCGAATCCCGTGTTGCCGCCTGCCACGAAGAGCAGCCCCGTGCGCTCATCATACTTCATGCCAATAGCGCTCCGGCCCGCCTGCGCGGGAACCAGCACTGCGCCTTCGCCGGTCCGCAGGTCACCGCGATATACGGCTCCCGTGGGGATCGACCCAACGTAAAGCGTGGTCCCCTCCCCGCTCGCAATCCCTTCCGGCTGAAAGCCGTCCGGCAGCGGGATCACTTCCGGGAAGGTTTGATGAGCGGGCACAGCCGCGATCATTGCCAGGCCAAGGACAACCAGCAGCAGTGCCAGAAGCGATCGATGCTTTATCGTCTGAGTCATAAACATATCTTTTACTCCTTTCAACTCTCCTCATAGGTTTTCGGTATGGGTAAAAACAGTCGCGAATGGAATCCCCATGATCTACCATTAATCCTAGCCAGTAAACATGAGAAAAAACTGAAATGGATTTAAAAACATGCTCATTTAAGCAGAACAAGACCCCTGCCAGATCGTTTTACAGTATGAAGCCTGGACAGAAATCAACTTCAATCTTACGGGCAATCACACCTACCTGGTGCGGGAATTTTGGAGGTAAAAATGTTCGATCAACCCATTAATCGCAGTCTATGGACAGTTGTAGCAATCATTGTTTGTATCGTTTTAGTCGGCGTGGCCGCGGGAGTGTTTGCACTCAACCGCAATGAGCAGGCCGTGAATCTTCTCATCGTTCCGGATGAATACGCCACGATCCAGGCGGCGATCAATGCCGGCGAACCTGGGGATATCATTCAGGTTCGGACCGGCATCTATAACGAGAACCTCATCCTGGATCGAGCCGTCACGCTCACCGCCGACACCTTCGACCAGGTCAACCCTGCCAACAACCGGACGGTGATCAACGGGGGCGCCGGCGCCGCCGCCATTACCATTCCGCCCAACCTGACGCAAATGCCCAGCATCCGCGGATTTGTGATTCAAGGCGGCACGAATGGCATCCAGGCTTCTTCTGCATTTGTGGCTGAGTTCAATTTTTTTCATTCCTCTGTGACCGGAGTGCATTATCAATGGGGCGCGGGCGGGAGCAACCGCAATAATGTCTACTTCAAAACCGCTGACGATGCCATTCACCTGGATGAGACCGACCGGCCGCTCCTGATCGAGAACAACCGCATCATGTACGCCGGCGATGACGGGATCGAGGTCAACCTGCAGGACAAGCCTTCTCCGGCCGGTCCGGTGGATGTGAATATCTGGAACAACATGATCATTGGCAGCCGCGCCGATGGGATCCAGCTGGTTGATTTTCCCGGTGAACCACAGGATACCAACCGCCGCTTCATTATCGTGGGGAACCTGATTGCCAACAATGCCAGGGCCGGGCTTGGGCTGATGCCAAATGCAAACAGCGTGGAGGATTATTCCGGTGCAGACATGGTGGAGGCAGTCCGGGTCTTCAACAACACGTTCTACGGCAACAATCATGGCATTTCGGGCGGCGACAACCTCGTGGCCTTCAACAACATCATTACCAATTCGATCGGTCGGGGTGTCTGGAGGGTTCAGGGGCAGCCAGGCGCCAACGCGATCGTGGCCTATACTCTTTTTTTCAATAACACGCTGGATGCCGATCAAAGCACGCTGGGCGCAGGCATCATTACCGGGCAGGATCCGCGTTTTGCGGCCGCGCCAAACCCGGGCTCGGATGGATTGTGGGAAACGGTCGATGATGACTTCAGTGGACTCCTCCTTCAGGGAAGCTCCCCGGCCATCGACCGCGGCGTCGCACAATATGCGGCAGCCAGCGGAGAACCGATTCCGCCGAGTCCCATCACGGGATTTATCGGTGCGGCTCCCGACCTGGGCTGGCGCGAGTTCGGCAGCCCGATCATCATCACGCCGACGGCCTCCCCCATCCCGTCACCCACCTCCCCCGCGCCCACAATCTCGCCAACCTTTACTGTGACGCCGATCATTCCTACAGCCACCATCACACTGACGCCTCTGCCGAGCTTTACCGCCGTACCCGCCTCACCGACCCTTCCTCTGCCAACGGTAACTGTTCCGCTGCCAACCATTACTCTCACCCCCATCCCGCAGCCGGCGATACTCAATATGACGCCAAATACAGCGCCGGCCGATACAACTGTCAATTTGACCGTTACCGGCTCAGGCTTCCAGAATGGCGCTGTGCTGACTTTTGAAGGCGGTCAGGGCACGGTCCCCCAGGTGACCACAACCCAGGTGATTAATCCCACCACGATCGTGATCACGGT
>JBAVVF010000403.1:0-3962 GCA_049697155.1 Anaerolineales bacterium | reverse complement strand
GTCCTGACCGCCATCGGGCTGATCGTGCAGCAGCGGGCCTTCCGCCGCTCGGGGCTGATCCGCTTCGGGCAGGACGCGCTGTGGGCCGCCATCGCCTTCGGCTGGTACGGTCTCGTCGGGCAGTTCTTTGCGAGAGCCACGCCCATTTTTCCGTCCAACATCGTCAACCAGCAGACCTTCCTGGCAGTGTTCGGTTTTCCAGTACAGTTGTTCCGGGCCGTCATGGCGGTCGCTGCGGCAATCTTCGTCATTCGTTTTCTGCGGGCCTTCCAGGTGGAAACGGAGCACAAGATTGCTGAACTGCAATCGGCCCGCCTGAAGGAATCCCAGGAACGCGAGACCATGCGCGCTGAACTGTTCCGGCGCGTGGTCGCCGCGCAGGAGTCTGAACGCCAGCGTATTGCGCGGGATCTGCACGATGAGACCGGTCAGTCGCTCACAGCCATCGGCATGGGTCTGCGGGGACTTTCCGGCAAGCTGGGGCCGGGCAACAAGGAGTCCCAGGGAACTCTCCACAAGCTGGAAGCGCTGGCCACTGATTCGCTCAAGGAGCTGCAGCGCCTGATCTCAGACCTGCGCCCCTCCCATCTGGATGATCTCGGGCTCTCGGCGGCCCTGCGCTGGTATGCAGGCAGGATTCAGGAGCACTCGACCATCAGCGTGCGGGTGGATATCCTCGGCGAAGAACGTGATCTGGAGGATGCCGTGAAGATCACCATCTTCCGCATCATCCAGGAATCCCTTAATAACATCATCAAGCATGCGCAGGCCAGCCACGTGAACATCCACCTGCGCTTCGAAGATAAAAATGTCCGCATCAGTGTGCGGGACAACGGAATTGGCTTTGACCTGGACCGTGCCAAAAAGAACAGCGCCAGCCGCCCCTCCCTGGGACTGGCAGGCATGCAGGAACGGGCCGCGCTGCTCGGCGGAAGTGTTTCCGTGCAGTCGCGCCCGGCTTACGGCACGGAAGTCGAAGCGTTGATCCCCTATCATCATGCGGAACCTGATCTCGATAAAATGGAAGAGGTAAAAGATGACCACACGTCTGTTGCTGGTGGATGACCACGCCGTGGTCCGTTCGGGGCTGAGGATGCTGCTGGAAAATGAACGCGACGTCGAGATCATCGGCGAGGCATCTTCCGCGGCCGAGGCCATCGAAGCGGCCGTGCGGCTCAAGCCCAACGTCATTTTGATGGACATCGGCCTGCCGGATCTTTCCGGCATCGACGCGACCCGCGAGATCAAGAAACGCGTCTCGGATGTTTCGATCGTGGCCCTGACCATCCATGAAGACGAGGAATACTTCTTCAAAATGCTGGAGGCCGGCGCCTCAGGCTACGTTCCGAAACGGGCCGCGCCCGAGGAGCTACTGACGGCCATCCGGGCCGCGGCTACGGGGCAGGTCTATCTCTATCCGTCGCTGGCAAAACTGCTCGTGCGCGACTTTCTGGATGGCGGGCGCGCACCCGGCGAGCAGGCCCCCTCCGATTTGACCGACCGCGAGCAGGAAGTGCTGACCTACCTGGCGGAGGGTGCCGGCAACGAAGAGATCGGGGCCTCGCTGGTCATCAGTCCGAAGACCGTCGCACGGCACCGCGAGAACATCATGCGCAAGCTGAACCTGCACTCCCGCGCCGAGCTGGTCCGCTACGCGATCCGCAAGGGGATCATCAAGGCATAATTCATGTGCTCTGCTCGCCGTCTTCGGCGAGCAATAAGAAAATGACGGGCGCTGGTGCGTCCGTCATTACTTTCAGAACTTACTTCAAATTACTGAGCAGGTGGGGCCGGAACTTCCGGACGAACGTACGTGCTCACGTCGCCACCCAGGTCCTCGATCGAGTCGATCAGGAACTGAGCCACGAACCGGCCGTTGTGCACGAATGCACCGGGGTCTTTCTGGTAATACTGGTAGTTGTAGGCGGCCTTGAGCAGGCGCGGCGTCCAGGCGACGTAGGCTTTTTCATCTGCGCCAAAGAAGTACGGGTGGGTATGGGAATCATACGTGATTGCACCACCGTGCGCTTCAGCATAGACCTGGATTTCAGCATAGAGAGCTTCAGCCAGAGCATCGAGCTCGGCCTTGACGCCTTCGGTCACGTCGCCGTCACCGTCGTAGTCCGGCGCGCCCATGCGGATATTTTCGATCTCAGCTCCGGCATGGCAGCCCGCGCAGGCTTCGGTCTTGGGTTCGAGCGCATGGACGTCGTGGCAGTCCTGGCACTTGTTGAGCGGGTGCTGAACGAAGTAACCGGCATATTCCTTGCCATCGTACATGTAGGCGCCCTGGGCGTCAGCCCCGAAGAGGGTCGCGCCGGCGGCGAAGTAATGCACATTGCTGAAGCTTAAGCGTTTGCCTTCGGCAGCTGGGGAATCTTCATCGGCGGCGCCTGAGGAAGCAATGGCTCGATCGACGGTCGGCTTGGACGAGCGGCCGCTGTGGCATTCGAGACACATATTGCCGTCGTTGGCCACGAAGTTGCCTTCGGCATCCTTGCCGCCAAAACTGACGGTCGCGCCGGAGGGGAAGGTCACAGCGTCGACTGCATAGCGCTCGGGCCAGGCTTCTTCATTGTGACACGTGGAGCACATGAAGCCGTTGGCGATCTCGTTGGAGATGTTGGCGCCTTCCTTGAGGAACTGGGGCAGACCGGTGGCACTGTGGCACTTGGCACACGAGCCAGGGACTTCGCCTTCTTCGTCCCAGTGGCGGAACGGTTCAGTGTTGCCGGCAAAGTGACCGGCATCGCTGCGGGCCAGGCTGGTTACATCGCCGCCCAGGTCTTCGATCGAGTCATGCAGCAACTGAATGATGTACTTGCCACCATGCGCAAACTGACCGGGATCCTTGATGGAAACCTGGTAGTTGTAGGCAGCTTTGAGTAGGCTGGCAGTCCAATTGGAATAGGCTTCGCCCTCGGGGGTCATAAAGTATGGATACGTGGCCGCATCATACTTGATCTCAGCACCGGCGGTGTTTTTGGCATAATCCTGGATCTGGGCAAGCAGGACTTCCTGCAAGCCTGCGATCTCGAAGGCCACACCTTCCTCAACGTCGCCATCACCATCATAGTCTGACGTGGAGGAGACCATGCGGACGTTCTTCAGGTCCTCAACGGTCGCCACGTCTTCGTGACACTGGGCGCAGGTTTCGACTTTGATTTCGAGGGTATGAGGATCGTGACAACCGATGCAGGTATCGATCCCTTCCACATGGCGGAATTTGGCATCGTACACCTTGCCATCGTACTCATATCCACCCTTGACCTCCGTGCCGTACAACGTGGCCGCGGCAGCATAGTAGTGGATATTGCGGAAGCCGAACTTGACCTCTTCGCCCTTATCGTCCTTGATGGGGGCGACAACGGCATCGTCGTCAGAGACTTCAAATCTTGCGATCTGGGCATCGACCGAGGCCTTGGATTCGCGGCCCTGGTGGCAGACCAGACAGCGGGAAGCATCGCCAAAACCCTCGACCACAAACGGGACAGGCTCGCCGGCTTCGTTGGTTTCAAAACCGGGGAAAGCCACCTCGTTCAGGTTCGAAGCGACGGGGTTGTGGCAGGCAATGCATTGAATGCCCTGTGCATCCTTGGCAGGGACAGCAGCATCCACTTTGTTCTCCTCAGAACCATCAGCGCCCAGGAAATCCTGGTAACCGGCGGTGCTGTGACATTTGGCACAGTTGGCCGGCACTTCCGCGGGGTCTTCTGCATCCCAGTGGCGAAAGGCTTCAGTGTCAACAGCATTGTGAGGAGAGTTTTCCCATTGTTCCAGGTAGGGGACCTGCACAACGGGTTTTTCTACAGATACAGGGGTCTCTGTGGGCACAGCGGTTGGTTCGGGCTTCCCACCACATGCAGCCAGGATGACTGTCAGCAACAGAAGGGTTCCAAGAAGCACCAAACTTTTTTTAATGGACATTTATGATATTCTCCTTTCAGCGGGTATCGGACAGA
>JBAVVF010000402.1:0-1649 GCA_049697155.1 Anaerolineales bacterium | reverse complement strand
ACTGCGGACTATCTCCGCTTCAGCCAGATGTTGCTCAATGGTGGTCAACTTGATGGCGCGCGCATTCTTTCGCCAACCACAATTGCGCTCATGACATCGGATCATCTTGGAGCAGACTTTCAGAGTTCACCCGTTGCTCCCGGTCAACTGCTGCTGGGCACCCCCGGCTACACATTCGGACTGGGCTTTATGGTTCGGCAAGGTCCTGGCATCGCGGGAGTGCCTGGCTCCACAGGCGAGTTCATGTGGGGCGGAGCGGCTGGCACCTATTTCTGGGTCGATCCAAAGGAGGAACTGGCAGTGGTCTTCATGTCCCAGGGGCCATTCTCAACCCGCTCCTCATATAGAAGGTTGATCAAACAGCTCGTCTACGCTGCTATCGTGGACGAAGCGCCAAAGGCGACGCAGGCAGCCGCCTTGGCTGGTGCCCGCTAACGAGCGTTTGCGCGAAGGGCTGCTCTTCTCTGCTGTCGTGGCCGGGCTTTGACCCGGCCATCCAGGATGATGCCCGAATTAATCCAGATCCGCCACGTTAGCAGGCCCGCCTCCGTGAACTCGCTGCGCCAACGCCGCCTCGATGAAAGGGGTAAGCTCTCCATCGAGCACAGCAGGCGGATTGCTGCTCACGACGCCCGTCCGCAGATCCTTCACCATTTGATAGGGCTGCAGAACGTAAGACCTGATTTGATGCCCCCAACCGATTTCGGTCTTCGACGCGGCAGCCGCCTGCGCAGCCTCTTCGCGCTTCTTAAGCTCCATCTCATAGAGGCGCGCCTTTAGCATGGCCCAGGACGTCGCCCGATTTTTATGCTGCGAGCGTTCATTCTGACATTGCACGACGATTCCCGTCGGGATGTGCGTTATCCTGACCGCGCTGTCCGTTGTGTTAACGTGCTGGCCGCCAGCACCGCTTGCCCGATATGTATCGACCCGGCAATCGCTTTCATTGACCGCGATGTCTATGGCTTCATCGACGACAGGATAAACCCAAACGGAAGCGAAGCTGGTGTGCCGCCTCGCATTTGAATCGTAAGGGGAAATGCGGACAAGACGATGCACGCCCGATTCCGTCTTCATCCAACCATAGGCATTCTGCCCCTTGACCTGGATCGTCGCGGACTTCAAGCCCGCCTCTTCACCGGCGTTGCTTTCGATCAATTCGACCTTGTAGCCATTTTCGTCCGCCCATCGCATGTACATGCGCAAGAGCATCTCGGTCCAGTCCTGGCTTTCGGTGCCGCCCGCGCCGGCATGAACCTCGAGAAACGTGTCGTTGCCATCGGCTTCGCCAGAGAGCAGCGCTTCAACCTCACGGCGCTGCGCATCAGTCTTAAGCCCCGCGATGGAGCGTTCCGCATCAGCGACGACTTCAGCTTCGCCTTCCTGTTCGCCGAGTTCGATGAGTTCTACAGCATCATTCAGGCGCGATTCCAGCTCTGTGTATGCGTTAAGAGCAGTATCGAGATGCTGCCGCTCGCGCATCAGCTTTTGAGCACGCTGGGGATTATCCCAGAGCGAGGGATCTTCGGCGAAGTTGTTCAAGTCCTTCAGGCGCGCCTGCGCTTTATCCCAGTCAAAGATGCCTCCGCAGGAGGGACAGGGATCGCTTAATTTCATCGACCATTGTCAAAGTTTCAGGGCGCATGACG
>JBAVVF010000401.1:0-4193 GCA_049697155.1 Anaerolineales bacterium | reverse complement strand
GTAGACAGGTATCACATATACAAGTAGACAGATATCACATGTTACTCGGATACCTGTCTACTTGTATATGTGATACCTGTGTATTAAACACCGCCTGCACCGGATGGGGAATCTCGATGCCTTGCTCGCTGAACACGGATTTTAGCTTGAGAAGGACGGTGTCCTTGGCATGCAGCGGGTCATTTTTCGTCACGTCAACCCAGAAACTGACATTCAATTCCAGTGCCGAGTCCGTCAGGCTGTTGAACACGATCACCGGCTCCGGTTCTCTCACAAATCCTTTCACTGCCTCGATCGCTTCCAGGACAATTTTCCGGACCGCGTCCGGCTCACAGCCATGCGAGAGGTTCAGGCTGAAATCGACGCGCCGTTCGTTGGCCCGCGAATAGTTGACAATGGGGTTCGACAGCACCTCCGCGTTGGGCAGGATGACCACCCGTCCATCGGCGGCCCGCATTTCGGTGGAACGCAGATCGATGGCCAGCACAGTCCCATCGAAGCCTTTCACACCGATCGTGTCACCGACGTGGAACGGCTGCTGGAGCAGCAGAATGACTCCTGAGGCGAAATTCTTCATAATATCCTGCAGGGCAAAACCGACTGTAAAACCCAGGATGCCGAGTCCGGTCAGGAAGGCAGTCACCGCGACAAATTGCTGCAGGGCGGTGATCGTTCCGGCGACGATGATCGCCCAAAGAGTCAGTTGTGCAAGAAGCTGCACGACGCCGGCCGGCGCCCTCCTTTTTTGAAGCACGTCTCTCAGAACATTGCTGAGGATCCGCGCCAGATACAGGCTGAGAACAAAAATGACAAGGGCAGTCAGCAGCCTGGGAGTCCCCGCCAGAAACCAGGCAACCAATTGATTCCAATAATTTTCCATCTTCCGTCTCCTCTATGAGCTTTTGGGTATCTTAACCGAAAGCCGGTCGGGAGTCTACATGAGTGGACGGGTATCAAGTAGACAAGTAGACAGGTAAACAAGTAAGCAGGCAGGTATATCTGCAACCATGTGTACTTGTCTACCTGCCTCCAGTTTGAGGTAGAATCCGGCGGCCTGATATAATGCCTGCGATGCCAATTCTGGATGCGCATACGATGGATTTTTTCAGCCGCAGCCCCGAACAGACGCGTCGCATCGGCATGCGCCTGGGCAGAGCGCTGCAGGCAGGAGATGTGATCTGTTTGCAGGGCGAACTGGGCGCAGGCAAAACGACGTTCGTCCAGGGCGTCGCGCAGGGATGGGGTTCGCTGGATGCGGTGTCCAGCCCGACCTTCATCCTCGTCAATGTGTATCGCCGCGGGGATGAGGCGCGCCTGTTTCACATGGACGCCTACCGGCTCGACTCCGTGCCCGAAGCGGAGGAGCTTGACCTCGATGCGATGCTGGCTCAGGGGCCCCTGCTCATCGAATGGCCCGAGCGCATGGATGGTCTCATCCCTGCCGAGCGGTTGTGGCTGACGCTCGAGCACATCGATGAGGAAGAACGTGAGATGAAGTTCAAATCCAGAGGCAGGCGCTATGACGATCTGCTCGAGGTGCTCCGCCATACGGCCTACGGAGGCGACTGATGCTGCTGGCTGTCGATACTTCCACCGCCCAGGTTGGGCTGGCGCTTTATGATGGTTCACAGGTCGTCGGTGAATATGCGTGGCGCAGCAGTCAGCGTCACACGGTGGAGCTGGCTCCGGCAATTTTCGATTTGCTGGCCCGCTGCGGTCTGTCGATGGATGATGTCCATGCCCTGGGTGTAGCCCTGGGACCCGGTTCGTTTACAAGCTTGCGCGTGGGACTATCCCTGGTGAAGGGACTCGTGCTGGCGCGTCACCTGCCGTTGATCGGCATCCCGACCCTGGATGTATTGGCCGCGGCCCAGGCGCCCTCCCGGCTGCCGCTGGTGGCCGTCATCCAGGCCGGGCGCGGCCGACTCGCGGCCGGCTGGTACAGGCGCTCGCGGCAGGGCTGGCGGGCCCGGGGCGAGGCGCGCGTCGTCACGGTCGAGGCGTTGGCCGACGAACTGCAGACTCCGGTCATCGTGTGCGGCGAGCTGACGGCTGAAGAACGTCATAGGCTGGCGCAAAAACCGGATGTACGGGTTGCCTCTCCCGCCCAGTCTGTGCGGCGCCCGGCCGTGCTGGCCGAATTAGCCTGGGCCCGCTGGCAGAAGGGCGAATCGGACGACGAGGCGGCCCTGGCGCCGATCTATCTGCACGTTGCCGAGCCGATACCGGCATGAAACCTGTTATTCGCAAAATGACGGTCGAGGATGTTTCGGCCGTTTCTGAACTGGATCAGAAATCCTTCAGCCTGCCGTGGCCCGAAAGATCCTTTCGTTTTGAGCTGACGGATAACCCGGCCTCGCGCTGCTGGGTCGCCGAGTTGGACGGAAAGATCATTGGCATGATCGTGGTCTGGCTGATCGTGGACGAAGCTCACGTCGCCACGCTGGCAACCCATCCTGATTTTCGCAGGCAGGGCATCGGCAGACGATTGCTGGCTCATGCTCTGCGGCACATGATCGAGGAAGGGGCCCGGAGTTCCTTTCTGGAGGTCCGGGAGAGCAACGTGGCGGCGCAGGAAATGTATCGTAAATTTGGATATCAGGAATCGGGGCGCCGGCGTCGTTATTACAAAGACAATGATGAAGACGCGATCCTGATGAATTTGGACTCGCTGAACGTCGAGCACCTGCCCCTGGATGACGGGCAGTCAGCACCGGACAAGGAGGAACAAAATGAGCGACGAGCAGGAACTTGAGAAGCTTGCGAAGCAGATCGTGGTTTGCACGCGCTGTGAGCTTCAGCGCTCGCGCAAGAAGGCCGTCCCCGGTGAGGGCCCGACCCGGGCCGAGATCATGTTTATCGGCGAGGGACCCGGCTTTCACGAGAACGAGCAGGGCCGGCCCTTCGTCGGCGCGGCCGGAAAATTCCTGGACCAGCTGCTCGAGCAGGCCGGCGTTACGCGGGCCGACGTGTGGATCACCAATGTCGTCAAGTGCCGGCCGCCGGGCAACCGCGATCCGCTGCCGGAGGAAGTTGAAACCTGTACGAGCAATTATCTCCAGCACCAGATCCGGATCGTCGACCCGAGCATCATCGTGACATTGGGACGTTTTTCGATGAGCCTGTTTTTCAAGGGTGCGAAGATCACTCAGGTCCACGGACAGATGCGCAAGGTGGCCGACCGTTTTGTGATCGCCATGTACCATCCGGCTGCGGCCCTGCATCAGATGTCGCTCAAGCCCGCCATCATGGCTGATTTCGCCAAACTTCCCGACCTGCTGAAACAGGCGCGGGCCGAGCTCGGCAAGTCTGCCAGGGGGAAAGAAGAGAAAAAAGAAGAAGACCACCCGAAGCAAATGAGTTTGTTTTAGAAACCGAACCCTGAAGATTGGCAGGAAAAATCTTTAGAGGTTCCAAAGCAAAGGAAAAGAATGACTACCAAAGAAATCCTCATCAGGAATTTGAAAGAAAAGAAAGCTCGCATTGCAATTTTGGGGCTTGGATACGTGGGGCTGCCCCTGGCAGTTGTGTTCGGCGAGGCCGGATTCCATGTGACCGGTGTCGATCCCGACTCACGAAAAATCGACTGCCTGAAGAAAGGCACTTCCTACATCCCGGATGTGAAGACCGAGTCCATTGAGAAGCTGGTCAAATCGGGGCATCTCAGGGCGACGACAGATTTCTCTGTTTTGAAGGAAATGGATGCAGTCAGCATCTGTGTGCCGACCCCTCTGCGTCAGACCGGCGACCCGGACATGTCGTTCATCATTTCCGCCACCGAGGAATTGGCCAAGTACATGCACAAGGGCATGGTGGTCGTGCTGGAGTCGACCACATACCCTGGCACAACCCGTGAAGTGCTGCTGCCGAAGCTGGGCACCGAGCATGGCCTGACCGTGGGTGAAGACTGGTTCCTGGCCTTCTCGCCGGAACGCGTCGACCCGGGCCGCGAAGATTTCACGACGATCAATACACCCAAGGTTATGGGCGGGATTACCGAAGCCTGCAGTGAAGTGGCCTCGGCCTGGTATGAGGGCGCGATCAAGGTCGTCCATTCCGTCAGCTCGGCGGAAGCGGCGGAGATGGCGAAACTGCTTGAAAATACCTTCCGCATGATCAACATTGGGCTGGTCAATGAGCTGGCAATCATGTGCGAGCGCCTGGGCGTGGACGTCTGGGAAGTGATCGATGCA
>JBAVVF010000400.1:0-3562 GCA_049697155.1 Anaerolineales bacterium | reverse complement strand
ATCGGAGACGGTGAAAGAGGCATGCAGCCCCATCATCGCGGCGATCTGCCCGTCGCCTTTGCCGATCTTCTTGATGAAGCGTTCGTTCTCCTCGACCCCTCCGCCCATCACGTTTCGATCCGAGACTTCATAACACAGCGAAGCACGGATGCCTGCCTGGCGGACGGCTTTTTCGATCAGGTCGAGCGAGCCGTCGCGCATGCCCGGCGAGGCGTGATGGTCGATGACAGTCGTCGTGCCGTTGCGGATGCATTCGATAAGAGGGATCTGTGCCGAAAGGGTGATGTCCTCATCCAGCAGGGCCCGATCGACTTTCCACCACAGGCGCTCGAGGATCTCCACAAAGTTGGAGGCGGGCTCACCCGGAATGAACATGCCGCGTGCCATCGTCGAATAGAAGTGATGATGGGTGCAGATAAACCCGGGCAAAACGATCTTGCCGGCGCAGTCCACGACTTCCGCTTTGGGGAAGCGGATCTTCAGTTCGGCGGCATCCCCGACTGCCACGATCTTTTCGCCCTCTACCACAACCGAACCATTCCAGATCACACGGTTGTTGGAGCCCAGGGTCACCACAATCCCATTTTCGAATCTTGTTGTCATGTTGAATCCTTTCGCTTAGGATCAGCCACAGAGATCACAGAGAAAATGAGTTTTTTGGTTTTTCTCAAAGAGCTCTGTGTGCTCTGTGGCAAGGATAGGTTTAATCTGTTTTTATTCACGCCCTAATTTTCAACCAGCATTGCAAGTTCTTCTGCGGAGCGTTCGCGCATCGTGATCGCGCCGGTGAAACATTTCTTGGCGCAGATCGAGCAGCCCACACAGCGGGCCGGATCAGAATGCGGCTGGCCTTGCTCGTCCAGGTGAATGGCAAGGTACGGACAGCGCGCACAGTTGCCGCAGGAAGTGCAAAGATCATAATTGAAGGAGGAAAGCTTCTTGACCGGTGAGAGTGCCATAAAGTCTGTGATCGGATGTGGCCGGGCAATGCCGATCAGTTCCTTCATGCTCTGAATGCCGCGCTCCTGCATCAGGAACGCCGTACCCGACTCAAGGTCGCGGACGATGCCATAGCCATACTTAGTGGCGATCGTGCAGAACTGGACGGTCTTGACGCCAAGCGCCAGGAAGTCCATCGCGGCTTTGTAGGTCATGGGCCCGCCGTTTCCGGAGATCTCGATCCCTTCCGGGACCGCGGTGGCAAGGGTCAGATACGAAATGGGCGTCACCCCGTCGCCGCTCATGCCGGTCACGACACCTTCCTCCCAGACGCGTCCAGTCGCGGGGCGGAATGCCAGGGTGGGGAAGGAATTGGCAAGCGTAATGCCAGCTTTCTTATCCGGATACTTGTCGAGGACCTTGCGAATGGCTCGCAGGATCGGGACGATGGATGTGACCGCCGCGGTCAGCTTGAACAGCTTCGGGATGTCGGGCGAACCGACTTCCATGATCCAGTCGATGATCTTGGCCGTGAGGGCCGCGTTCTGCGAGACGATGTCACCTTCCGTGCCATCTCCACCCTGCGGGCAGGACAGCGAGTATTCGATGCCCATCACGCCGCAGGCTTCGAGCTTGCGGGTGTTGGACTGCCAGCCTTTCCGGTCGTTCTCGTCGTGACCGGACACGGGCCCGCCCGTGGAGGCCATGGTCAGCCGCTCGGGCCATTTCCTGATCAGCTGTTCCACCTCGCGGCAGACGCGCTCGAGCGCGTGCCCCGAGACATTGTCCGCGTTGCCGTAGGTCAGGGCATTGAACGTGAACATGTACTCGGACGGGATGTGAATGGGCACGTTGTCGAAGGCGGTCTTCATGATCCCGCCGGCCCAGCCGTGCTCATAGGCTCTGTTCATCTGGTCGAAGCCGTCCGTCAATGGAGAGGCGGAGAGCAGGTACGGCGAAAGGATTTTCCGTCCGAAGAAATCGGTTTCGAGCGAGACCGGCACAGGGTTGTAGCCGGGCATCGCAAAATGGGACTTGGTGGACTTCTTGATCTCCGGCGTTGCCTGTTTCTTCAAGTATGCATCCACTTCGAGAGCTGTGTTCTTTCCGGATGCAACGGCTTCCACCACTGTCGTGGGTCCATTCGAGATGTCGCCTGCATAGAAGAGACCTTCGACCTGCTCAGGCGCGACGTAGGAACGCATTCCAATCGCCATGACGACTGCGTTGAAGCCCGTCCGGACGCCGTCGGTCCCGTCCACGTCGCGGACGCTGGCGGGCTTGAAGGGCTGACCTTCAGGAAGTTCAACCTTTTTCGTCTCAATTCCTTTGACACCTTTGCCATCGGTCATGATCCTGTTGATGCGGATGCGGCCATTGATTTCGATGTCATGATCGACAAGTTCCTGCCGTTCGGCGGCCGTCAGGGGCATCTCGGAAAGTTTCTCGAGCATGAACAGCTCGACGTGGCTCGCCCCGCGCTCTTTGGCCGTGATCGCGCAATCGACAGCCGTTGCGCCGCCGCCAATAACCGCGACACGACCGTCAAATTGATAGGCTTGTTTGTTCGATAGCAGATCAACCATCCTGATGGCAAGGTTTTCATTTTCAATGCCAAGTTCGATGGGTTTCCATAGGCCGGTTGTGACGACGACTGCATCATAGCCTTGTGCGAGCAGCTGTTTTGGGTCTTCGACCTTCGTCCCGGTCTTCGCGCGGATCGCGCCGAGCGAAAGCAGGAACTCGATATCAGATTGGACAACATTCTTATCCAGGCGCTGGTCGGGGATGAGGTTCATCATCCCGCCGAGTGAGTCGCGACTTTCGAAGATGTCCACGGCGTAGCCGAGTTGTGCCAGGGCCGAAGCCGCTCCCAGTCCCGCGGGCCCGCCGCCGATCACTGCCACCTTTTTTCCATTTGGAGTGGGTACCGAAAACTTTGGAATTCCCCCGAGCCTTTTCGCCATTTCCACGAGGGTCGCCTGCACCTTCGGGATGTCGATCGATCCGTCGAATTTCTTGCGAGAGCAGGCCGCCATACAGAATCGATCCGGGCAAACCAGTCCACACACACCGCCCAGCGGATTGCTGCTCATGATCTCTGCCGCGGAGCGCTGGATGTCAGAGGGATTGCCAACGCGAGCTGCCATCATGAAATCGAACGGAGAGCAGTTGGCGGGGCAGGCATCTTTGCAGGGTTTTTCCTCGCAGTATTCACATCTAAGTAAGTCCGCCTGGAGCTGGTGGTGGGTCATGATCCTGGAATCTACAGTGCCGTTCTTTTGCATGGAACACCTCGATTGGAAAAATGAGTTGGATTTTTCTTGTCAAAAATCACTTATTCATTATATACACTTGTCAGACAGATACCGAGTGAAAAAACTCAGTATCCAGACGGTGTTATGTCATATTAAAGGGTATAGTCAACTTGCGGGGCTCCAAAACAAAAAACTCTCCCACATGGGAAGACCATGATGAGAGAGTGGAGCTTTGAACTTGCCTGGTTATGGCATTCTGGATAGTTCCAACTGTCGAACGAGTTCAAGATCCTCCGGCAGATCCAGGTCCAATCCAAGCGAGGGCAGGTTGACGATTTCCAGCCGGGCGCCGGCTGCCTGGGCGC
>JBAVVF010000399.1:0-11207 GCA_049697155.1 Anaerolineales bacterium | reverse complement strand
TCCCGGCAGGGGGTGTCGATCAGGAGCAGCCCGCCTTTTTTCAAAACATTCACGGCGGACTGCAGGGTTTGAACCGGATAGTTGACATGCTCGATCACGTCCCACAGGGTCACCGCGTCGAAATGATCCTGGTAACCCTTTTGCCAGAAGTCGCTTTCGATGGGCCGCTTGTGGATTTCCAGGCCGTGCCTGGTGTCGGCGTAGTGGGCGCGGCTGTCACTCAGCTCGATGCCGGTCACGCTCGCCCCCTCCCGCTTGAGCAGGGACAGGAACAACCCGCCCCCACAGCCGATATCCAGCACTTGCGCGTTTTTGAGCGGAAGATGCTTCCTTAGAATTTCCACCTGATGCTTGAACTTCCCGGAGTTTGCCTGCAGCTGTGTTTCGATGTACGCCGCGTCTTCGTCCGTTAACTGCGACGCATCGATCTCAGGCGAAATCTCCTCGACGGGATCGAGATAATCGGTGAAGTGATAGCCCCCCTTCGACACATAAACATTTGCATTCTTCAGCCGGTAGCGCAGGCGTGCCTGTGCGGCCGGATCGCTTTTCAGCGCGTCGATATTCTCCTTGTTCATAAGGAGAGATTTTACTCGAATGAGTCACAAACTTCACAGGTCTCTATGGAATTGGCGTGGCGGTATACATGGGCAGCAGACCGAAATCCGGTTGAGGCGTGAGGGTCAGGAACCCGGCATGATAGTTCTGCTGGCTTACATCCCAGCTGCTGGCAATGTACTCCAGGATGTAGTGAATCTCCCAGTCTGAGAGCTTGTCCTCGAAAGCGGGCATGTGGAGGGGCTTATCAAGGTTGCGCCCCTGCCTGATGATCTCGATCAGCTCCGGCTCGGAATATTTCCATGCGCTGCCCGTGTTGTTCAGCGGCGGTGGGAGGTGCGAGCCATCCTCCAGATCCATCTGCCAGGCGGGGTTGCCTGCCAGTTCTGCGCCGTGACACTGGGTGCAGTGACTCGCGTAGAGCCTTTGCCCGGCATTCACGTGATCTGGTACAAGCGTCAAACTGCAGACAACCGGCGTTTGCGTGGGGCCGGCCAGAAGCTGTGCGCTGACCGGAATGCCGTGTTCGAGCAGATAACGCAGGTCTGCGCGGATCTCGTCGGGCTGTGACTCATGGGTCCAGTTCATCACCAGGTAGCCCTGGCGGTCGATCACGTAGATGAAGGACGAATGATCCACCGTGTAGTTCCCGTCGGCGTCCGGCTCGTTGACCTTGTAGAAAACACCGAACGATTCGGCAATCAGGTCGATTTCGCTGCGTGTCCCGCTGGCACCGATGAAGTCGCTTCCGAATACATGGGCATATTGCTCAAGCTTTTCGGGTGTATCACGCTCAGGATCGACGGAGACGAAAATCACCTGTACCTGCGCGGTCTCTTCCGGGGAAAGGCCGCTCAGGGCCGCCTTCAATTTCGCCAGCGACGTCGGGCAGACGTCGGGGCAGGAGGTATAGCCGAAATACATCAGCACGACTTCCCCGAGATGATCGCTGAACTGCACCGGGCCCGCGGCCGAGCGCAGGACAATGCTGCCCTCCTGCCTGGGGACCTGCAGGACAGAGCCATGGAATTCATACGGCTGCAGGAAGACGGCCCAGGCCGCCCCGCCCGCCAGCAGGAAGATCAGAGCCCCGCCAATGAAGAGCATTCTCCTGGACATGGTCTATGGGGTTTTGACGGGCGCTTCGACTACGATCTGGCCGCCGTTCTGGAAGGTGAGCGTGACCGTGACCATGTCGCCTTCCTTGATTTCCTGCTTCAACCCGATCAGCATCACGTGATAGCTGCCGGGTTTCAGCTCCGCCGAGCCGCCTGCCGGAATGTCGACACCGTCCACTTCATGCATGCTGGAGACGCCGTTTGCATCGATCTCGGTCAGGTGGATCTGGACCATTTTGGCCACGTCGCTTTCGGCTTTGATCAGCTTGTCATCTGCGCTGCCGTTATTTTTCAGGATCATGAACATTCCGGTGGCGGGACCGGAATCTTCCTTGGGCTGCATTCCGGTGGCGGAAGCGGAAGCCTCCTTGGGCTGCATTCCACCGACCGTCCGCACCCAGGCGTTACTAACCTCGATGCTGCTGGTCTGTTCGGCCGAAGAGGCGGATGCACAGGCAGAAAGCACGAAGCTCAGGACTAAGAGCAAAATCAGGTACTGTTTCATAAAATATAACCTCTCTCTGGTAGCAGATGTCATCTTTTCGAGCGGATCTTTATCAAGCTGACATCTTTGGATTTGTCCTTAATATATTATGGAATGGATAGACTGCAATCTGTATCTCCCCACAAAGAAAAGAGTTCAGCCCGTACTTTCTACGGGCTGATTCTTGGGGAAAAACCACAAATTTCAAAAAACACTGCGCCGGGTCAGATCGAGTCTTGCTCCACACGTGGATGTCGTGCTTTCACGATCGAATAGACGGTTATTCCCAAAAAGAGCAGGATGGCGACTTCGTTCATAGACCTCACAGGTCTTTAAGACCTGTGAGGTCTGCCTATCCAATCGTCACACGGTTGCGTCCGGCCTGTTTGCTCTGATACATCAGCTCGTCGGCGCGCCCGACAAAGGACTCAGCCGTATCGCCGGCCCGCAGCAGTGTCCCACCGATGGACACGGTCACGGTCAGCCCCTGATCGTTGACGTCGAGCCGCGAATGTCCCACCAGCGCCCGCACTTTCTCGGCAGCCGACCGCAGGTCGTTTTCGCCCCTCACCTCATGCAAAATGGCTATGAATTCCTCGCCGCCCCAGCGACCCGTGGTATCGGTGGCGCGCATGGCATATCGCATCGTCTGGGCGACCATCCGCAGGACGTGATCGCCCGTGTTATGTCCGTAGGTGTCGTTGAACTGTTTGAAGTAATCGACATCCAGAAAGAGCAGACCGGGCAGGCTGGCATTGTTCTGGAATTCAGCGATGACCGCTCTCAGGCGCCCCTCCAGATACCTGTGGTTGCCAATTCCGGTTAATGGATCGGTCATGGCGACCTGATGCAGTTCCCGCAGCTCGCGGCGTGTGTTCATGACACTGGTATTGTTGCTGAAGGTCTCGATCGCGCCGATGATCTCGCCGGCTTCGTTGCGTATGGCCGCAGCCCGGATCGCGACCGGCAGGCGGTGGCCATCGGCGTGGTGCAGGAAGACCTCCACCTCGCGTTCCTTGCCGTCCGCCATGACTGCCGACAGGGGACAGTGATCCTGGCAGAGCTGCACCCCATTAGCCGTGACGTGATTGAGCAGGTTGTCGCGGCAGGAGCGACCCATGGTTTGCGCGGCGGAATAACCTGTAATGCGTTCCGCGCCCTTGTTCCAGTAGTTGATCACGCGGTCGCGGTCTACGAAATAGACACCGTCATACAGGTTGTCAATAATGTCCTTGTAAAAATTCTTCTCGTTGGGCATAGTGTCTCCGGATGGTTAGTACCTATAAAACACGGGATAAAGTCAGAAGGTGCTCCAATTCTATTCTACAGAAACTGCCAGGATTCGCACTGGTACTAAACCGCAATCTTTGAGCTTATCCGGCTCCTCTCTGGTTGGCTGCGGATTAACATATGCTAAAAACCAGGATTAGTGTATGGAAATACTTTTTGGCAAGCCAGCAGGCTCGATGCCTCATAAAAAGTTGCAGCCCACTGGACCGGGAATCTCCCGTCTATAAGTTGCATGGAAGCGACTTTTCTTACCAAAACAAACAAAGTGCTTCCAATGGGTTGGAAGCACTGAAGTTATGTATTCACTGGTCTCTGCTATCTATTTTCCTGTTCCCAGCGGCTGATCGCATTTTGCAGGCAGGTCAGCCGCGTGGCCCCCGGTCGCAGTCCCCGCTCGTATTCGATGAGCCGCTCCACCACGGACCGGTCGCCGCCGGCCTTGCGGAGCAGGTCGTCGAAGAGCGCGGCTTCCCGCAGCGCGCCGGTGAACAGCTCCTCGGCATAATGCGGCTCTCCCCGTATCTTCCGCACCAGGGATTCGATGAAAAGCGAGAGCTTGCTCTTCGGGCGGAACGTGGGACGCTCCTCCGGTTCCGTGTTGATGGGATCGACCAGATACACCCCGCAGTTGGGACACTTCAACAGCCCGTGATAGATGTACGCGCCGCAGCTGCCGCATTCGGTCTCGTCATCTTTCGGCGGAGGAATAATGCTTGTAGGCATGGCCGAATTGTATCAAATTCAGGGCAAAATCCTCAAAGGGCGCTTCAATGGAACACGATACCCTTGCCATTTCCATCCTCCATGATCCTTTCCCCCATGCTCTCTGATCGCTACTCTCCACTCTCTTCTTTCATCACATTCCCCGCCAGATCCCACGCCTCGACCCGCATAGGCCCCCTTATCCCCTCTCCCTTTTCTCTTTTTTTCTCCCTGGTTATCCGGATAGGATAATCCTCCCGTAAAACATGGATGATGTACCCGGTCTGACAACCGTTCATTCAGAGTACAATTCCCTCCACATTTCAATCATTGCTCAAGCCGCCGTCCCCGGCGGCGATTCTGGGTAACACCAGCGCCGGGGACAGGACCCGAGCCCATTTCAAACAGGAGTCTGTCCATGCCCATCACTCTGGATGGTTCGTCACTCACCATCGAAAAACTCGCTGCAATTGCACGCGACAACGAGAAAGTGGAACTCGCTCCCGCAGCCCTCGAGCGGATCAAGGTCTGCCGGGCCATGCTGGAGGAGAAGCTCGCCAGGAAAGAGGTCATGTACGGCACGAACACCGGCATTGGCGAGTTCTCCGAGACGATGCTCAACGACGAGCAGGTCAAGGAGTTCCAGAAGTACCTCATTTACAACCACGCGGCCGGGATCGGCGAGCCGGCCCCGATCGAGTACGTCCGTGGGGCACTGGCAGGACGGATCAACGTCCATGCGCATGGCAATTCCGGCTGCAGACCCGAGATCACGTTAACACTGGTGGAGATGCTCAACAAAGGCGTCACACCGGTTGTCTGTCAGAAGGGCTCGGTGGGCGCGAGCGGCGACCTGGCCCCGATGGCGCAAGCCGCGCTCCTGCTGATGGGCGAGGGCGAAGCCTTCTATCAGGGTGAACGCCTCCAGGGGGCGGAAGCGATGCGCCGGGCAGGAATCCCGATCCCGGGCTTGCAGGCCCGCGACGGCCTGGCGGCCATCAACGGCTCCAACCTGCTGACGGCCATGTCCGCGCTCCATATCTACGACATGGAACGGCTGCTCAAACAGGCGGAGATCGCCGCAGCCATGTCGATCGAGGCCCTGCTCGGCAACATGAAGCCCTACAACACCAAGCTGCACGAACTGCGCGGTTTCAAAGGCGCAATTACGTCTGCCAAAAACATCATGAAGGTCGTCGAAGGCTCGGACCTGACCACAGGGAAGATGAAGACCAAGGTCCAGGATGCCTACTCGATGCGCTCCACACCGCAGGTCATCGGCGCGGCCCGGGACGCGGTGGCGTATGCCCGCTCGCAGGTCGAGATCGAGCTGAACGGCGTAGGCGACAACCCGATCTTCGTCCCCGAGCTCAATCTGACCCTGACCGGCGCCAACTTCCAGGGTACGCCCGTCTCGCTGCCGATGGACATGGCAGGCACGGCCGTCACGATGATCTGTGTCCTGTCGGAGCGGCGCATGAACCGCCTGACGAACCCGGCTCTCTCGCAGGGCCTGCCGGACTTCCTGGCCCACGAGCCCGGCTTCTACTCCGGGATGATGCTCAGCCAGTACACCGCCGACCATTTGATCGTGGAGCAAAAGATCCTGTCCGCGCCCGCGAGCATCCAGTCGATCCCTGCCGCCGCCGACCAGGAGGACTTCGTCTCGATGGGCATGAACACTGCCATCAAGAACGGACAGATCCTCGACAATGCCTACGGCGTGATCGGCATCGAGTTCATGGCTGCCGCGCAGGCCCTCGACTTCCGCGAGTTCCAGTCCGGCAAGGGAACGCAGTGCGCCCGGGAGGTCATCCGCAGACATGTGGAGCACCTGCACGTGGACCGTCCGCTGTACAACGATCATAACAAGATGAAAGAGCTTGTGAAGCGCGGCGAGATCCTGGATGAGGTGGAAAAGCTGGTAGGGGAGTTGGGATAATTTCATATGTCGTTGCAGCGAAGCGAAGCAATCTCCTCCAATCAAGGGTAGACTAGGCTAGATAAGATTGCTTCGGCGGGATTGAGACGCGAAGCGTCTAAATCCCGCCTCGCAACGACATCCTTTTGGTATTGAAATTCTCGTTCAGTGAATTGCGGATAAAAGCTCCCGGGCTGGCATGTAACCTTCTCTTAAAAGAAGGGTACTTGTATATTGTTTTCAAGTTTGTATAATGAAATTCGGGAGCGATCAAATTATTTAACAGTACGTTACGCTCATCAGATGGATGTGAGGCGCTTTAGGGGTTTCCAGTAGTTACAGGCGATTGGTCCAATTGTGAAGAGATAAGCTCACTGGGATGTGAGCGCGATATGTTGTGGGTCCGTTTCACGCGTAGTGCCAGACTGCCGAACGTCGTGCTTCAGCAGGATTGGTTCTTTTCAAGGCCGACAAAGGAGGGTTTCGCTTTAGAGACATTCGGTCCAACCCCGAAAAGCAAATTCATTTTGGAGTGGAATGCAAAGCTATGGGTTTGGGCTGCATAAACTGCCAAACCCCCGAACGGTTTCCATCAGCAATGCTGTTTACAAGAAGAGGAGAAACATAAAATGAAAGCAAAGGATTCTTTGAAGAAGCTGCTGTTCAGTGCATTGGCGGTTCTCGTCATGTTGAGCATGTCTTCAACCACCGCCATGACTGCCCCGGACGGGGATGATATCCGTACCGGGTCGGGTTTCGAAAACTCAGTCTACCAGCAGGACGGAAATGGAGATCTCGAGAAGTTCCGCAAGGAATTACTGGCGCACTATGACTCGCTGCTGGCGCTCTATCCCTACATCGAAAATGCAGCTGCTCCGGGACTATTGGAGAGGATCAACCAGAGCAGGGAGCGGGTCAAGTCACTCTCCCACGAGGAATTGCTGCAGATAAAACCCGTCTTCGACAATAATCCGGGCCTGTTGGAATCTCAAGCCCAGCTACTGAACGTCTTTGAGCAGGCGGACTCCGTTCAACGAGTCCAGTCTCTCGCAGCAAATTCCTGCCCGGCAACAGTTCCGGATGATTGGTGCGGTTGTCCGGCAGGGGCTCCTGGCGGGACAGCCGCTGTATATATCGCCAAGGGAGTTGCCCAGGGGTGGGAATTTGCGCTCGTTTTTGCGCCTTCCGACCTTGTCGTTGTAGCTGCGGGTACTGGAGGCACCATCAGTTCACACCCCGTGAAAATTGCTCTCCAGGTTTTCTACGAAGCCTCCGAGTCCGCTGCTCTTGTACTGGAGGGACTTGAGGCGGTCAATAGTGCCTGCCATGATGCCCAACACGAAGCCTTCCTGCTGGAACATGACAGGCTGGTGCAGTGGAAACTGGATAACACCGTGGAGCTAAGAGAAGTTGACTTAACAGTGATCGAGATTAAAGAGAAAAGCGAGTTCCTGATCAGCGCAACGGAAGCCGGGATTCCACTGGAGGGAGTGGAATTTCTGTCCGTCAAATACGCAGCGAATAACAATCCTGGGAATTTCATCGACGTCACAAAATCCGCCTCCATAACGATGGTTGAGAAAGGGATCTACCTTGTCAGGCTCAATGGGCGTGTCCGTTCCCCGGCGCCGCGTATTTATGCTTTTGAAGTAAAGCATTCTGATACGGATGCGAACGGTGTTGTAGTTGACCACTTCGGTTTCATCCTGTTCGACCGTTTAGGCCCAAAGTAATCACTTGTACAACGACCACAACAAGATGAAAGAGCTGGAGAAGGTGCTGGGGGAGCTGGGTTAGGAACGTATGGGGCAGAGGTTATCTCTGCCCCTTCTTCGTGGCATGCAACTGCACAGGCCTTGCAAAAATAATGGTTGTGCCGGGTGCCCATTCATGTTAAAAACGGTCCACAAATTCATTTTACATTGCAGTTGGGAGAATGGACTACATGAAAGCAACCCTCATTGCTGTCACCCTGGTGGTGATCCTCTTCCTGGTAGCCTGCCAGTCGGCGACACCTGCGCCGCTGGCCACAGATGTTGCCCAAATAGAAACACAGGCAGCCGCGGCTTCAACTCAGACGCCAACTGCTGTGACTACACTATCTCCGATCAAGGCCGCGCAGACGGCCGGTGCTCTCACGGCAGCCGCCCGCACGCCGTTCCCCACCTCTTCAGGCGCTACCTTTGAGGTGAGCGTTCCTGCCAAGGCTTGCTGGATGAACTCCGAGGTGAATGTACTGACCGGCCAAACGGTGAGGATCACTGCTTTTGGCACTGTCAACACAAACGGCGGGAAGGAAGGCAGCAACAGCGAACCGGACGGTCAAAAATATATTTGCGGTGCCATTCAGTGTCCGGTGCAGGGTGTGGGGTACGGGGCCCTGGTCGGACGGCTGGAAGACCTCAAGCCCTTCTTCGTCGGAAGGAATGTCGAGTTCACAGCCATGAAGGATGGACAGCTCTATTTCACGGTCAATGACTGGGAATGCGATGACAACAGCGGGACGTTCATCCTCAAAGTCACGGTGGAATAACTGCCAACCATTATGATTTGCCATGTCGTTGCGAGGAGTGGCGCCGTTGGTCGAGTAGGGCGAAGCCCATATCGAGACCAGGCGCCACGACGAAGCAATCTCCTCGAATCAAAAATATGCTTGGTACGGGGAGATTGCTTCACCTGCGGCTCGCAACGACATGCTTGCACGGAGCTAACATGATCCTCACCGAAGTCAATTTCTTTTCCGACGTGCTGACCCTGCGCTGCACGCTGCAGGTCATCCTTCCGCAGCGCAGGCTGGCGGATATGCGGAACAAACGCCCTCCAAAGTATCGCACCCTTTACCTCCTGCACGGCCACTCCGACGACCACACCGCCTGGCAGCGCTGGACCTCCATCGAACGTTATGTGGAGGGCCTGAACCTTGCTGTGGTCATGCCAGCTGCCAACTTGAGTTTCTATACCGATATGGTCCAGGGTGGTAAATACATGCAGTTCATCAGCGAAGAGGTGCCAGCGGTTGTGCGCGACCTGTTTCCGTTATCTGTTGCCCGCAAGGATAACTTTGTGGCCGGCTTATCCATGGGTGGCTACGGCGCCTTCAAGCTGGCCCTGACCTACCCGGACCGCTACGCTGCGGCAGCCAGCCTCTCGGGCGCTGTGGACATCCGTGAGGTGGTGAAGGCCCACGGCGACCCGGACGACAAAGTCTGGCTGGCGCAGATGCGCAGCGTCTTCGGGGATCTGAGCAAAGTGCCGGGCAGCAAACATGACCTGTTTGCGCTCGCCAGAAAGATTGCCAAGGGACCGGTCAAACCCCGCCTGTACCAATGCTGCGGCACCGAGGATTTCCTCTATGCCGACAACATCCGCTTCCGGGACGCGGTCCGCAAACTGCCCCTCGATCTGACCTACGAAGAAGGTCCCGGCGAGCACAACTGGGCGTATTGGGATGTGATGATCCAGAAGGTGCTGGCGTGGATGTTCCCTCACAGACCATAGACGATGCCCCATGGTCTGTGGTCCATCGTCAAAACATACATCTGTGTTCACACCGCCCCGGTGGGTCGGTGCCGGGGTCCGCGTGTATCTGTGGTGAAAAAGGAGTTGCCGAATGAACGAGCAGATCCGAAAACTCAAAGGCGCGAACATGGATATCGACCTGGCGACCCCGCCGGGGGATATCGTCTGGGAACAGGATCGTTGTCTCTGGAATGAAGCTGAGCAGACGGGTATGCACAAGTGCGCGGTTAAGAACGTTTCGATCTGTCCCTACTTTTGCGGCGTCGAATATCTGGATACCCTGCTGTGTTCCTATCCAAATAAAAATCCCCTTTCAACCACGAGTTGAAGCTTTATCCAAGCCAGTTCAATAGGCCCAGCCCGGCTGTGTAACCGCTTGCCATACATGCCGTAATGAGATATCCGCCTGTCGGTGCTTCCCAGTCCAGCATTTCCCCGGCGCAAAAGATGCCGGGCAGGGAGCGGATCATCAGGTGTTCATCCAGTGCCTCGAACGTCACGCCGCCCGCGCTGCTGATGGCTTCATCCAGTGGTCGCGGCGCGATCAGCGGGAGGGGGAGGGCTTTGATGAGAGAAGCCAGTCGTTCAGTATTTGTAAAATCCTCTTTGGCGGCGAACTCGCGCAGTAACCCCGCTTTCACGCCCCGAATGCCAACGGTCTTTTCGAGATGACTGGCCATCGTGCGCGGGCCGCGCGGCTTGGATAACCTGTCGGTCAGCCACTCCCGCGACCGGTCGGGGGTCAGGTCGAGCGAGACGACGGCCCGGCCGCGCGCGTAAATCTCATCACGGATCAGCGCCGAAGCCGCGTAAACCAGGCTTCCTTCGACACCTTCCTGCGTCACGATGAACTCGCCCTGCTGGCGGAATGTACCAAATGAAAGAACGACCGACTTAACCGGCTGGCCGTCGAACTTCTGGCGGAAGTGCGGACTCCAGTCCACGTCGAAGCCGCAGTTCGAGGGTTTCAACGCTTCGACCCTGATCCCGGCCTGCTCCAGCCACGGGACCCAGGCGCCGTCCGAGCCGAGCCGCGACCAGCTCCCGCCGCCCAGCGCAAGGACCACGGCATCCGGCTTGACTGCTTTCTCTCCATCGGGAGTCTCAAATAATATGCTCGAGCCGCCGGCCCCGGCGGCTGAAGCAGAGGGGAGCCGCCCCCTCCATTTGTGGCGCAGGTGAAAGGTCACGCCTGAATCGCTCAATCTCTTCAGCCAGGCCCGCAGCAGCGGACTGGCTTTCATCCCCTTCGGAAAGACCCGTCCCGATGTCCCCACAAATGTCACGATTCCCAATCCATGCACCCACTCACGCAGTTCATCCGGCCCAAATGTTTTGAGCAAAGGTTCGATCTGCCCCCGGCGCTTTCCATAGCGGGAAACGAATTGTTCGAAAGGTTCCGAGTGGGTGATATTCAACCCGCCCCTGCCGGCCATTAAAAACTTCCGCCCGAGCGACGGCATGGAATCATACAGGTCCACTTTCACGCCGCGCCCGCTGATGACCTCTGCGGCCATCAATCCGGCCGGCCCTCCGCCGATCACTGCTGCTGATTTTTCCATATAGTGATTATATATGGGAGTGGCTAAAAACCAACATACCTCGTCATTGCGAG
>JBAVVF010000398.1:0-1548 GCA_049697155.1 Anaerolineales bacterium | reverse complement strand
ACCCAGCATGATCCCAACCGAAAACCCATGTCGGTGAATTTGCTCACTCGAATTCCGTTTTTTACAGCCCTTCCGCCTGACGAATTGGATCGCCTGGTTGCGGAGCTTGAGGTCGTTAACCTCAAGTCAGGCGAGGTTCTGTTCCGGGAGGGCGACCCGGGCGAGCATCTCTACGTTGTCGTCAGCGGCGAGCTTGAAATCCTGATGGCGCCGAATACCGATGATGAACTCATCCTCAATACTCTCCAGGCGGGGGAATATCTGGGTGAGATGAGCCTCGTCCAGCCGGATGGTTTGCGTACGGCCGGCGCGCGGGCGCGCGGCGATGTTGTTTTGCTTAGCATGAACCGCCAGCAGTTCAAGGATCTGTTGAACCGCCATCCTGAACTGTCGATCGCGATGGTCAGTGTGCTCACGCAGCGTCTGGATAACACAAACGTAGCCACCTTCCGTGACCTGACCGAAAAGAACCGCCAGCTTCAGCAGGCTTATGATGAGCTCAAAGCCGCCCAGGAGCAGTTGATCGAGAAGGAACGCCTTGAGCGCGAGCTGAAAGTGGCCGCCGATATCCAGATGGCCATCCTGCCCGACGTTTTGCCCGTGCACGCGAAGTTCGATTTCGGCGGGCGCATACTCCCGGCCCGGCAGGTGGGCGGCGATTTCTACGACATCTTTGTCCTCGACGAAGATCGGATCGGGGTGCTGATCGGTGATGTGGCCGATAAAGGTGTGCCCTCCGCCATTTTTATGGCCCGCGCCCATGCCTTGATCATTGCAGAAGCCGACAACGCCGAGGCGCCCGGCGAGGTCTTGCGGATAGCCAATAAGCATATCACCCGGCTTGAAAAATCAACGCAGTTTGTCACTGCTTTATACGGGGTTCTGAACACCCGCACTGGTGAATTTTCGTATGCGCGGGCCGGGCATGAACCTCCGCTGCTGCTGCATGAGAACGGCGATGTCCTTCGCCTGCCGTACAAGCCGGGGATGGCTCTGGGCTTGTGGGAAAATATTGTTCTCGACGAGAACAGTCTGCTGCTGCCGAAAAACTCCCTGCTGGTCATGTTCACAGACGGCATGACCGATTGCCGCAATCCAAAGGGAGAGCCTTTTGGATTGGACCGCATCCAGTTGACCATGACCGGATTGTGGAATACGACCGCGCAGTCGGGCTGCGATCAGCTCTTCGACACACTGATGATGTATCAGGGCGGCGCCAAGCAGGATGACGATGTGACGCTGGTGGCCATACACGCCAAATAGCAGAAACCGGGTTCAAACCCGGTTTCTGTTCATGTACCGCGACATTTATGTCGCTTTACAAAATCTCAGGCCTGATCCAATGCCTGCCTGATATCTTCCACCAGATCATCCTTATTTTCGATCCCCACAGATAACCTTACCAGACCGGGATCCACGTCCAGCTGCGAGCCGGCCACGGAAAGATGTGTCATCGCGGCCGGGACCTCGATCAGCGACTCCACGCCGCCGAGCGATTCGGCCAGTGTGAAGATGCGTGTGCCCTCGGCGACCCTGATCGCCGCGTCG
>JBAVVF010000397.1:0-4544 GCA_049697155.1 Anaerolineales bacterium | reverse complement strand
GCGCACCAGGGACGCGCCCGGGACGTAAAGCCGGCATTGGGCGAGCGCGGCCGGGTCGATGTCCAGGCCGTGCAGCCGGCCGGGGCGCGGCAGCTCGGACAGGATCGCGCCTGTGCCGCAGCCTGCTTCCAGGACGCGGCTTGCCTGATTTAACCCTGCTTTTTGGAAAAGATACCTCCGCAGGTCACGAGTCCATGCGGCCTGCTGGAGGTAGCGCCTGTGCCAGTCCATGCCCCCAAGTATAAGCGAAGCGATCCTATGGATAAATCGTCTTCCAATCGTCGCGCAGGACGTTCCCCAGCACCTTCTCCGAACTGCCCTGCGTGGGCAGGACGTCGCCGTCCGGCTCCACGTAGAGCCAGGCTTTGCCCGCGCCCTCCGGGATGGCACTCTCCTGCGCCTCGTACATGACCGGGTTCGAGGCGGAGTAGGGGACCGGCAGGTCGAACTTGAGGGTGAGTCCCAGGGCCGCTGATTTATCACGCAGTGCATCGTAACGATCCTGCAGCGTAGCATCCGAGCTGGTCAGGGACAGGCTCTTGACCTCCAGCTTTGCCAGCCGTTCGAGAACCTCTTCTGCGTTTTGGATGTTGTCCTGATTCAGGGTGAAGTGCACGGTCACGAAGATGTCCGCCGCCATGACCTTGGCCAGGGACTCCCAGGATTTGTCGTTCCCGGGCTGGAGCAGGAAGAGAATGTGATCGAGACCGGTCTGCAAAAGCAGATCGAGGTAACCTTTGTCGGCGAATCGCAGGCCGTCTGTCAGCAGCCCGCAGACCTGGCCGTTCTTCTCGGCATGGGCGATCAGGTCGGGCAGATCGTCGCGCAGGGTGGCTTCGCCGCCGGTGAAGGTGATGTGTGGGATGCCGGCCTGCCAGGCTTTATCCAGGATAGTCTGCCATTCACTGGTGGTCAGCTCGCGGTCGACGCGTTTGGCCGGAGCATATTCGGCGCTGGAGTCGGCCCGCAGGCGATAGGTCAGCGCGCAGTCGAGGCGCAGCGGGGCGGTCAGATCGGCCGAATGCGGCGCGGCCCGCTCGAGGTCGAGGAAGGAAACGGGATCGAGGTCGGGCGTGGAGATGAGCGTCTCGATCTTCCCGATAAAGTCCTGATAATCCCGGCGGGCAACCTCCCGGCTGACGCGGTAGCGCGATGCGATCTGTTTCACCGCCTCCTCGGGTTCCGTCCCGCGGATGAAATGATAGGCATATTCCGCGGCAGTTGTATTAAGCTGGAGGACAGTCGAGGCGTTGAGGATGAAGATGCCGTAGCCGTCGGGCCGCAGCCGCAGGTGGACACGATAAGGCTTTTCATCCTGCACGTCCTGTTTGTGATAGACGCCCACGGGCAGGGGTTTGACTTTCGCAAAATGCTCTGCGAGACGATTGATGATGTTCATGGTCTCTCCTGGATAGTTCTCTGAGATTACCGTAAGCTACGAACGCACAAAGTGTTCCATTTCGAACGGGATTTCGAGGGAAAGCTCAACGAACCCCGCGTAATGCCCGTCTTCGAACCACGGACACTGGTAGATCATTTTCTTGACGCCATTCTTTTCGATCGTGTAAACGTTCTTTTCACACGTATCGAGCAGCTGCTGGACCTTGCTGCGGGCCGGCTCGGGGTGACAATCCAGCAGGTTTTTCCCGATCAACGCATAGCCGCCATCTTTTTCAAAGGTCTGGGCGGCTTTGTCGTTCATGGCGAGGATGACACCTTTGCAGTCACAAACCGTGACGGCAGCCGGGAATTGTTTGTTCCAGTCGTGTTGGTTCATTGTGCTCCAATCGGGACTCAAAAATCTCCAGATTTTTGAGTCATCGGTCAGTCCAAAGTCAGGAGACTTTGGACTCCAGTTCTTCAAATTGCAGCGGGCATCCGCCGCCGCACTCCGCGACGATGGGGCAGCCCTCACACTTCGCAGGCAGGCCCCGGCGCTCGCGCAGCTTCACAGACAGCTTGTGGTTCCAGATCGAATCCCATGGATCCGTGAGCAGGTTGCCAAGCGGCTGGTAATAAGACTGGCAGGGGAGGACATCCCCGTTCGACTCGACGCACATGCTGTAGAGCGAGGCCGTGCAGCCTTTCACGCCGAGGTTGCTCTGGGTCGGGTCGAAGTTACAGTACTGGGTGGGCGTGTACCAGATCAGCCGCTGGCCGTGTTCGGAGGTCTTTGCCACGGCCATGTCGAGGATGGGCTGCAGCTCGCGTTCGTGCAGGCCTGTCCCGACGGTAAGACCCTGGCCGGCATAGATCAGGGCATTCAGCCCAATGGTGGGCACGCCAAGCTCCGCCAGAAAATCCAGCGTGTCCGGGATTTTATGAACGTTCGTGCGCAGCATCGTGGTGTTGGTCATCACGTACAGCCGGGTCGCCAGGACGTTTCTCAGTCCCCGGATGGTCTGTTTGAACGCGCCTTTGGCGTGCACCATTTCGTCGTGGATCTGTTCGTCACAGGATTCGACCGTGACTTGGACGTGATCGAGACCGGCCTCCAGAAGCTGCTGCACATATTTTTCATCCGCCAGCCGGCGGGCGTTCGTGTTCAGGCCGGTGATCTGCCCGTTCGATTCGGCGTGGGCGATCAGCTCGGGCAGGTCATTGCGCAGGGTCGATTCGCCGCCGGTGAAGACGATGTGCGGCACGCCCAGCGCCCAAAGCTGATCCAGGATATGCTTCCAGTTCTCCGTATGCAGCTCCGGGAAGCTTCGCTCGCGGGCATTGTAGCAGTGCGTGCAGTCGTTGTTGCAGCGATACGTCAGGGCCAGGTCCATGCGGTAGGGGGCCGAGGGACGGGCGCTGAAGGGCATGACCGACTCGAGGTCGAGCTCGTGGATGGGGCAGGCGCCGTCGGGACGAAGGAGTTCCTCCAGTTGAAAGTGGAAAGAGGAAAGATCGGCTTCGGCCTGCTTTTTGCTCACTTTATACTTTGAGGTGAGCGCGCGCACTCTTTCCTCTTGCGTCTTTCCTTCGAGGATCAGGTGAGTCATCAGCGCCGCGGTCGGATTCAAATGCATGACCCGGTTCGCATTGACGATCAGTGTGCCGGTCCCGTCAGGATCGATCCGCAGGTGGATGCGCGACTTTTCGTGCTCGTCCTCTCTGAGGTAATGGTAAAGCTTCGAGGACGGTTTCCCTGCCGGCGCGGCGTGCTTCAGACTTGTTTTGAGAGCATTCATCACCATAACAACCTCTAAATTTCAGCCTTCATCCTTGATTCTTCATCCTTCTGCCTTACCGTCCGCCTCCCGCGCAGGCGCAGGCGCAGCCGGCGCACGCACAGGCACAGGCGCACCCGCCGCTGCGACCGCCGCGTCCGCTGCTGGTGGAAGGCGGGGGCGGAGGATTGGTCACGTTGGTCACGCGGCTGGTAAAGTCCTGGACGTTGCCGATGACTTTCTGCGAGAAGTTCTGCACTCCTCCGACGACCGAGGCAGCCAGCTCCGCGCCCGGAAGCGAGGTGCGGCCGGCGGACTGGCTCGGCGCAGCCACTTTTGCGCCGCCTGAGGTCGAGATGGGACCTGTGCTATAGGTGGGGTCATAATGTCCCCACCACCTGGGCAGGAAGACCGGTCCGGTAAAGACGCGGCGGGAGCGGTCATCATAATCCTTGTCGAGCATCGTCCATTCGAGCTGCTGGTCGAGGAAGGTCATCTGCATTTCCGGCGTATTGGCCTTCTGCACCTGTTCCCAGGCATTTTCCATGATGCGTTTGTAATACTCGACCGTTTCGCGGCGGCTGAAGCCCTTCATTTTTTCGGAGACGGAACGGACGAGGCTGACGGTCATCGTCTGCAATGATTTTCGCCGCTCCTTTGTATCACTTTCTTTCATCGCTTCCAGGAAGTTCAACTCATATTCATGCAGGCCGGTGGGAGTTGGAGAAGTTACTTCCACCTGGAGCGGGTCGCGTTTCACGACGGTGGCCGCACCCTTCTTCACGACTCCAAACAGAATCATGGTCATGACCTTGTCGAGCGGCTGTTCCATGAGAATTGCCGCCTCGACGGCCGTCAGGCCGCGCTTGATGCCGTGGCCTTCGATCGCGATCTTCGGTGACAGGTACTGGAGCTTGCGGCGCTGATTCCCAACGGCGTTGAGGATGGGGAGGCCGACAAACATGAAAGCAAAGAAACAGCAGAATGCGAATTGCCCGAAACTGGCAAAGATGGTGCTGATCCAGCCGCCGATATCGAAGGCAGGCGCCGTGACGATGGACTCCGCCGGAACATACGTTTTCGGGAACGAGGCGCCGAACATATACTGCTCTGACCCCGAGGCATTTTGATTCTGCCAGGTGTATGTGATGCGGTCCTGCGAGTCAAAGCCGGTCTGCGGCTCGGACGGGAAGCCGGAAGGTGCCGCGTGCCAGCGCGGTTCTTCGGGTTTGACCCCCGGTGGCAGGTGGAAGGTGACGGTAAGGTCCGTACTTCCCTGCACATATTCGCTGCCAAACCAGGTCGGTGAGAAGACCGCCGAGGCATAGTTTTCATCGTCATCGTCAGGATGAAGCACGTCCGTGATCTGCCCGACGTAGACGTGCA
>JBAVVF010000396.1:0-9728 GCA_049697155.1 Anaerolineales bacterium | reverse complement strand
GTCAATAGTAGCAACAAGGAAAAGGTTGAAGAAATCATCAGGTTTATTCAATCCAGAGTCACTCCTGTAACAAATCATGAATTGCTCAAGGAGCAAGTATGAAGGTCAGTCTGAAGATCAACGGCATCGAACACACAATTGAATTATCTCCGTCCACAACCCTGCTCGCGGCCCTGCGCGGACTCGGTTTCTACGGCATCAAATTTGGCGACGAGCAGGGTCTCTCCGGTGCGGATACCGTCCTGCTGGACGGCAAACCCGTCAACGCGGGATCGATGCTTGCGGCGCAGGCTGAGGGTCACAACGTCGTCACGATCGAAGCCTTAGGCGAGCATCCCGAGCAGGGCTGGAAGAAGACCGAGGGTTTGCACCCGCTGCAGCAGGCATTCGTCGAGTCGGGCGCGATCCAGTGCGGCTACTGCACGCCAGCGCAGATCCTGGCGGCCAAGGCGCTGCTGGACAGGAACCCGAATCCAAGCGAGGAGCAGGTGCGCGAGGCAATTGCCGGAGTCCTGTGCCGCTGTACTGGCTATCTCAAACCTGTCCAGGCTGTGCTGAAGGCCGCCGCAATCATGAGAGGAGATGAGCCGATCCGTTGGGATTCGGTAAATTGGGATTTGGGGAGTTGGGGGGAGCAGCCCGATGCCCCCCAAGTACCGACCGACCAATTTACCAATCTACTGACTCGCCCCAAAGTCGTCGCCACCCCACAAACCCAGACCTATCAAACCGTCGGCAAACCTGAGAAGAAAGTTGATGCGATCAAGCTGGTGCAGGGCAAGCCTGCTTTCACCGCTGACCTGGACATGCGCGGCATGTTGTACGCGCGCGTGCTGCGAAGTCCGCATGCACACGCCCGCATCAAGAGCATCGACGCCAGCAAAGCCAGGGCCCTGAAAGGCGTCGCGGCGGTGCTGACGTGGCTTGACATTCCGCGCGTTGTCTATTCGACGGCCGGGCAGTCCGACCCGATCCCCGGTCCGTTGGATTCCTTTTCGCTGGACAACAAAGTCCGCTTCGTGGGCGACCGCGTGGCGATGGTCGCGGCGGAGACTCCCGAACTCGCGGAACAAGCCTTGAGCCTGATCGACGTCGAATATGAAATCCTGCCCCCCATCCTCGACTCGCGCCAAGCAATGAACGCGGACGCCCCTCGTATCCATGATGAACCCGAGTTCGTCAACTTTGCGGACTCGAACGCAGAAAAGAATCTCGCCGCCGAAATCCGCATCGACATCGGCGACGTGGAAAAAGGCTTTGCCGAGGCAGACGAGATCTTCGAAGCGGAATACGAAGTTCCCAAAGTGCAGCAGGCGCACATCGAGCCGCATGTCTGCGTGACCTACTGGGATGAGGATGACCGGCTGGTGATCCGCACGTCGACGCAGGTACCGTTCCACGTCAGGCGGATGCTCGCGCCGGTGCTGGGGCTGCCCGTCAAGCGGATCCGCGTGATCAAGCCGCGCATCGGCGGCGGGTTCGGCGGCAAGCAGGAAGTACTGATGGAAGATGTTCCTGCTCATCTGACGATCGCCACAAAGCGACCGGTCATTTACGAATATACGCGTGAAGAGGAATTCATCGGCGCACGGTCGCGCCACCCGATGAAGGTCAGGATGAAGACCGGCGTGAAGCGGGACGGGACGATCACCGCCAATTCGATGTACGCGCTGTCGGACACGGGCGCCTACGGCTGCCACGCGCTGACCGTCACCGGCAACACCGGTCACAAATCCATGGCTCTGTACGTTGGGGCCGGCGAATATCGCAAGGCCCCCAACATCCGCTTCTACGCCGACGTGGTGTACACCAACACGCCGCCGGCCGGCGCGTTCCGCGGCTATGGCGTCCCGCAGGGATACTGGCCCGTCGAGCGTCACATGGAAAAGATCGCTCGCGCCCTCAGGCTCGACCCGATCGAATTCCGATTGAAGAACGCCATTCACCCGGGCGAATATCATCCGTTTTCCACTGCCTGGAATGAAGGCCGCGAGCCGCGACCGGAGATCATCCACACAGTTGGATTGGAACAGTGCGTTGCCCAGGGCAAAGCCGCGATCGGCTGGGATGATAAATACGGAAACGAGGCATGGCGGGTTGGCAACCCGCCCCACAAGCGCAAAGGCATTGGCGTTGCGATGGTGATGCAAGGGACAGCCATCCCGTATTTGGACATGGGCGGCGCCTCGATCAAGATGAACGACGACGGCTCTTTCAACCTGCTCGTCGGCGCGACCGATCTCGGCACCGGCTCAGACACGGTCCTGGCGCAGATGGCCGCGGAGACATTGGGAGTCCCCATCGAAGATATGATCACGTACTCATCGGACACAGACTTCACGCCGTTCGACAAAGGCGCGTACGCCTCCTCAACAACATACATCTCCGGCACGGCGGCCGTGAAAGCTGCGCAGATCGTCGCGGAGCGGATTCGGGTCCGCGCTGCGGCCATGCTGAAACTCGAAAATCATGAAGAGATCAAGCTGTCCAATCGTCAGGCCATCGCGCCGGATGGTCGAACTGTCTCATTTACTGAGATCGCGTTGAACGCCCTGCACAAGGAAAACCAGGAACAGATCATGGGCGTGGCGAGTTACGTCTCGCCGGTCTCGCCGCCCCCCTTCGCGGCACAGTTTGCCGAGGTGACGGTGGACACGGAGACCGGCGCGGTCACCGTGGACCGGCTCGTGATGGCAGTCGACTCAGGCGTGATCGTCAATCCCCTGACTGCCAGCGGGCAGATCGAAGGCGGGATGACGCAGGCCCTCGGCTACGCGGTCTGCGAGGAGATGCGCTACGACAAGAAAGGCAACGCCATCGAACGCGACCTGGACCGCTACCACATCTTCCGCGCCGATGAAATGCCCGAACTCGAAACCATCTTCGTCGAGACCTTCGAGCCCAGCCATCCGTATGGCGTCAAGGCTGTGGCCGAGATTCCCATGGACGGCGTCGCGCCCGCCGTCGGGAACGCGATCCTAGATGCCATTGGCGCAAATATAGACGAGATCCCTGTCACACCCGAGAAGGTGTGGCAATCCTTACAGTCAGCACGTTAAAGGATAAGAGAACAGAAACCTTATGCCAGATAAAACCTACGTGATCGGGCACGTCAACCCCGACACCGATTCGATTGCCTCGGCGATGGGCTACGCCTGGCTCCTGCGCGAGCGCGATGGACTGGACACGGTCGCGGCCCGGGCCGGCGCGCTCAACCCCCAGTCGGCCTGGGTACTCAAGCAGCTCAAGCTCGACCCGCCCGTGCTGCTCACCGACGCCTCGCCGCGCTTCGAGTCGGTGATGCAGCGGCTGGACAGCATCCGCCCCGAGGCGCAGTTGGGCCTGGCCTGGACGCTTGCCAGCCGCACCGGGGGCATCGCTCCGGTAGTGGATGAAGACGGCAAACCCTACGGCATCATCAACGGTTTCAGCCTCTTCGAGTACTTCACCGAAGTGCTCGGCCCGCAGCCCGGCGACACCACGGTCCGCCAGATGATGTCCGCGCCGTGCAAAGAGGCGGCCAACACGAACGTATCGAAATACCCCGCCAACGGGCACATCCGTGATTTCCTCAACCGCATCCTGCGCGACGACGTGGACGAATACTGGGTCATCGACGAAGCCGGACTCTACTGCGGCATTGCGCGCCAGCGTGACCTTCTCAACCCGCCGCGCCTCAAGATCATCCTCGTGGACCACAACGAGCCCAGCCAGGCCATCCCCGCCCTCGAAGAAGCTGAACTGCTGGAGATCCTGGATCATCATCGGCTCGGCAACCCGCACACGCACACGCCGATCCGCTTCACCGTGGACATCGTCGGCTCGACCTCGACCCTCGTCTGCGAGCAGACATCCGAGGCGGGACTCTCCATGCCCCCCGCCCTGGCCGGTGTGCTGCTCGCGGGACTTCTGGCGGATACCCTCATCCTGACATCTCCGACCACCACACCGCGCGACAAACAGGCCGCCGAGCGGCTGGCGCGCTGGGCGTTTGTGGGCGGCAGCCCGCTCAAAGGCGAGACGATCGAGTCGTACGGGAAGGCTGTCCTGGCGGCGGGCGCGGGCCTGTCGAATCGCAAGCCGGAGGAAATCGTCAGCAACGATATCAAGCTCTATGAAGCCGGCGGCTTCAAGCTGGCCATCGCCCAGGCGGAAGTGACCGATCTGGTCCAGCTTTCGGAGCATCTCGGGCCGCTCGTCAAAGCGCTCGACGACCTGAGGGACCGGCGCGGACTGGACTTTGCCATGCTGCTCATCACCGACATCGTGCGCGGCTCCAGCCGGCTGATCATCTCCTCGAAGGCGCCGCCCATCCTCGACGACCTGCCTTATCCTCCCCTCCCCGACGGCACGCGCGATGCATCCGGGGTGGTGTCGAGGAAGAAGCAGCTACTGCCGGTGGTCCTGGGATTGTTGGAGAGATAAAGTCACTGACAATGGAATACAAAAATCAGCATTTTGTAACTGAAGCATATCTCAGAGCTTGGTGCGATCCGAATACACCTGAGGGACATGAACCGTATGTATGGATTGTTTCCAAGGCAGATCGAAAGATTGGTCATAAATCACCTAAGAACATTTTCAGCGAGACAAATTTTTATACAGTGTATGATTCTCAGGGGAATAGAATTTTAGAACTGGAACATAAACTAAGAGAAGTTGAGGACAAATTCATCCTATTGCGTGATAAAAAGCTACAAAAACATCTGCCTTTGCTGCCTGATGATAGAAAAACCATAGCCTTGTTTGTTTCGACAATGTTTGCTCGTACTAAATTCCAAAAGACAATGCAAGTGGATGTGTGGCAAGAGCTTCTTGACGCCATAGACGAAACGCCCGAAGGAGATTCCAATTTCTTGAAGGGCACGGAGCTTTACAAACAGATCAAGATGCTTCAAGAGCAACCTATGCCTTTTCACATGTTTAATTTTGTAAATATTGCTATGCCGGTTCTACTTAGAATGAATTGTGTGGTATATGAAACTAATACGAAACCAGGCTTTATTACATCTGATAACCCATGCTTTTGGGTAGATCCAGCAAGGTTTTATCCTAATGAACCTACAACTTGGTTTGGTTTAGGCTCGTCTAAACTTGAGATAACGCTACCAATCACGCCTGAACAGACTATTTGCCTTAGAAGAGGCGGTCCCGATGGTTACTCATTAGTTCATCCTGATCCACAGCAAGAGGAAGAAATGGTTGACCTCATGAATGGATTTATAGCTGGGGCTTCAGAAGAAATTTTAGTTATCAATCAGAATATATTCAAGGAGAGATGGCTTAGTGACACGACCATTTAACGCTTTATGTTGATAGCTACTGGAGAATTGATGGAACTTCAAAAATTGGTCAACCGTGCAATGGACCTGCGCAGCCAGTACGAAAAGAAGGAGAAACAGCTTTACGGCTCGCCTTCCACCGATGAAGATATTGCCCAGGGACTTCTGGCAGACACCAACAACCTGGTCAAGCTTGTCATGGCAGAACATGGCAAGCGCCAAATTGCCAACAGCACGGAAAAGCTTGGATCACATTTAGCGCATTGTCTCTGGTCGGTAATCGTCCTGGCAAAGATGCACAACATCGACCTGGAGCGGTCCTTCATGGAAACCATGGACAAGCTCGAGAATCATCTATTGGAAACACAGGAATAACATCAACGCTGGCACCGGACCCACAAAATGGCAACAATCCTCGGCTTGCTTGAAGAAATCGAATTTACCCCTCTATTTATCCTCGGCCTGTTGCTGCTGGCTTTAAGCATCTGGGAACTGCTCCGCTCCGGATATAAGATACTGAAGATCGGGTGGAGGGGCTGGGTCAATATCTTTTTAACCCTGGGAGCAAAGAACCGCCAGCCTGTTGATATCAGCCATCTGTCGGTCCCGCCGCTTCCCGGAGATCAGGAAAATATCGAGGCCCTCAAGTCCCTTGGGTTTCGCAGGCTGGGTGAGGTCCAGATCAACTCGCCATTACGGCCGCCCTTGACCGGCTGGGTGTTTGCGAACGTCGAGAACCACATCCAGGCGGAGGCCGCGGGCAGGCGGGTCGGTTTTTCGACGTACTTCCAGGAGAAAACCCTGCTCGTCACCGATTTTCCGAACGGCGAACATATCGAGGACCGGAACTATCAATCTCATACCATCACCACGAGCGTGGAAGATGCCTATCGTTATCATCTTCAGCAAATCGAGAAGTTCAGCCGCAAACATGGCCCGCCCCACCCGATCCGGAACATGACGGATTACCTGCACTGGGAAGTGGTCGGGCGCAAAAATTACGCCCTGCGGAAGCTTTCAAGATGGATCACCTCGAACTTCGTCCGGCTGGCCGCATTCATCTATGGCAGCCTTGTCCTGATCCTGACCCCCATATTTTTCGAACCTTTTGAAATCCCCTTCCTCTCGGAATTCGTTTCTTCACAGGAAGTGTTGATCTACACCATGATTCTTCTCACTTCTCCGGCAATCTTCGCAACCAGGTATTTCAGCCGCTGGACCGCCAGCCAGACCCACAAGGACTCCAGGCTCTTGCGAAGCCGCCAACTCGGATAAAATAAGGTATGGCAAATACTATTTACCAGGCCCTTTCTGAAATCGAAAAGAACAACGAATCCGCTGCGCTGTGCACGGTGGTGAAGAGCGAAGGCTCCACGCCGCGGCACGTCGGCAGCAAGATGCTCGTCTATCCGGACGGAAAGTTCGTCGGCTCGGTCGGCGGCGGGGACCTGGAGCACCGCGTCCTCGATGAAGCCTGGATCGCGATGGGCGACGGCGAATCGCGCCTGATCACGTATCACATGTCCGATCCCGCGCGCGGCGATGTAGGCGTGTGTGGTGGAACTGTGGAGGTCTTTGTGGAACCGATCCTTCCTCCTGCAATGATCGTCGTCATCGGGGCCGGGCACGTCGGCAAGGCCGTCGTGCATCTGGCGAAGTGGCTGGGGTTTCGCGTGGCAGTCAGCGACGACCGGCCGGAGTTCTGCACTCCCGAATCCGTACCGGGCGCGGACGCCTACTATCCGGTCGAGATGGAAAAACTGACGGAACATCTTAAGATCAACAAGCAGACGTACATCATCATCACCAGCCGCGGCTCGAACGTGGACCAGGAGGGACTGCCGAGCCTGCTCGAGTCGAGCGCGGGCTACATTGGCGTGATCGGGTCGAAGCGCCGCTGGCTGACGACGGTCAAGGCTCTGAAGGACAAGGGTATACCGGAGGAGAAGATCGCCCGCGTCCATTCACCGATGGGGCTCGAACTGAACGCCGAAACGCCCGAGGAGATCGCGGTCAGCATCCTGGCGGAAGTTCTCATGCTGAAAGATAAGGGAACCGGCAAGCCAATGAAGCTGAAAGGGAAACAGGCAGAGGGCAGTAATCAGTAAGCAGTGTTCAGTGAGCAGTATTCAGTAATCAGTATGGAAGTGTTTTCCGAGGCGTGAAACGAAACGGGCAGAAATCCGTATAAAAATAAGAAAACTAGATTGGCGCGGAGCGCCATCTTCGACTTGTGGCGCGTTCATGCATGGACTATAATGAATTTGCCACCCTGGCGCGGAGCGCCATCTTCGACTTTCAAAGGAGAAATCTTATGGCTAGAATTTTCGACGTCATTGAATACCCCAGCGAGATGAAGGATGAGATCGTCCATCGTTTCCCTGAAACAGGCATCGGTGATTTTCGCATCGGCTCACAGGTGATCGTGCGCGAGTCGCAGGCGGCAGTGTTCTTCCGCGACGGACAGGCGCTGGATGTGTTCCGCGCCGGACGCCACACTATCACAACCGCGAACATTCCGCTGCTGATCGATTTCATCGGCAAGGCCTTCAATGACCGGACACCCTTCCCCGCGGAAGTGTACTTTGTTTCCATGAAGGAATTTGCAAACGAAAAGTGGGGCACACCTCAGCCGATCATCGTTCGCAATCCCGGCATGGGACTGGGCGTGGCTCTGCTGCAGGGCTTTGGCACCTACTCCTTCCAGGTCAAGGATCCGCAGCAGTTCGTCACGCAGGTGGTGGGCGCGCAGGGCGCGTATCGCACGACCGACATCGAAGAACGCCTGAGGACGGTCCTGCTTTCCAAGATCTCGGATGTGCTGGGCGAAACAACCTCTGCCAAGAGTGTGGTGGATCTGATCGGCCTGACCGAGGAAGTAGGCGCGGCGGTGCGGGCCAAGGCCCAGGATGACTTCGAAGCCATCGGCATGCAGCTGAAGACGTTCTACATCGGCAACCTCAAGCCATCCAGCAAGTCGGCTCAGGAATTGCGCGACATGGGCATGATCGACATGACGACTTACACCCAGCTCCAGGCTGCGGATGCAATGCGCGACGCGGCAAACAATCCGAGCGGCGGGGCAGGCCTCACCGCCGGGATCGGCGCCGGAATGGGCATCGGCAATCTGATGCAGCAGGCCACGTCCGGAGCGATGCAGGGACAGCAGGGCGGCGGCTCGAAAGCTGCGGCCGGCATCCCTGATGTCATGACTCCCTCCGAGGCGGCTGCCATCCTTAAAGTCTCGGAAGAGGATGTGCTCGCAGCCATCAAGGACAAAAGCCTGAAGGCCAAGAAGATGGGCAACGCCTACCGCATCAGCAAGTCGGCATTGGAAGAGTTTTTGAAGGGATAATTAATAAAGAGGAAAGAAGAAAGAGGAGACTGGAGATCAGTCTCCTCTTTTTGATTCGAATCTGGCGTTCAAGTAGCCCCTATCAACTACTCAACTATCCAACTACAATACTAACAAACTACTATTCCAAATCGCTCAGCACATCACTGACAGAGGCAAGCACATCGCCGGCCAGCACGGATGTGGTTGTGCCGAGATCGTCCGCGGCGTAGAGGCCGGCCTGGGCGTGGATCCAGGCTCCGGCGACCGCGGCGTCGAAGGCCTCGAGTCCCTGGGCGCGCAGACCGACGATCAAACCTGCCAGCACATCCCCGGTCCCGGCGCGGGCCAGGGCCGGAGAAGCAATCGGGATGACGGTCACTCTTCCGTCCGGCGCGGCGACCACGGTGAACGCGCCTTTGAGCACAACGATGTGCCCCCATTCTTTGGCAAACCGGGCGGCAACCTTCTGCCGGTCCTCCTGAATCTCCTCTTTGGACAAACCGGTCAGGACCGCCATCTCACCGGGATGAGGGGTAAGGATGGCAGGCGCAGGCAGAAGCTTATACCAGTCCTGGATCTTTGCGAGCAATTTCAGACCATCTGCGTCAAAGACGATGGGCGGTAGTTCAGAATTGCCTTCCGCTTTCTTTTCGCTTGCCTGATGCACGAAGCCAATCCGCGTGGTGTTCTTCCGGGTGGAGACGCGGCCCTTCAACAAATTCTCAATGAATTCCCTGGTTGTATCTTCCATTCCAAAGCCCGGACCGATCAACAGTGCCGTAGCGCGCTCGATGTTCTTTGCGAACACTTCCGAAGCATCACGCGAGATCACTCCCAGCTCGTGCGGGAGCAGGACCCAGGTCGCTTCCGGAAAGCGCCCGGAGAGAGCGCCGTGCAAAGGCGCAGGGACCGCCAGGGTCACGAGTCCGGCGCCGGCCCGGTAGGCCGCCTCGCCTGCCAGGACGGCGGCACCCGTGTAATTGACGGAGCCCGCCGCGATGAGCGCGGTCCCGAACGTGCCTTTGTGCGAATCGAGCGCCCGCTCCGGCAGAAGCACCGAAACAGACTCCTCATCCGCGACCTCGGTTTTGAGATCCGTGAAGGAAGAC
>JBAVVF010000395.1:0-2667 GCA_049697155.1 Anaerolineales bacterium | reverse complement strand
GGTTTGTTCATTATCGTGGGGTTGATCATCCCAATTGGCGCCATTGGCTTCGCCTGGGTCCTGGCGCCCAAGAAGCCCAACCCCACCAAACAGATGACGTACGAATGTGGCATCGAAACGGTGGGAGACAGCTGGGTGCAGTTCAAGGCTCAGTATTACATCTTTGCGCTGGTGTTTCTGGTTTTCGATGTCGAGACCGTGTTCCTTTTTCCCTGGGCTGTGAAGCTGGGCCAACTCGGGCTGTTTGCCGTTGTGGAAGGCATCATCTTCATTCTCATCCTGATTGCAGGCCTGGTGTATACCTGGCGCAAGGGGATGCTGGAGTGGGCGTAGTCTCCAACCTGTAATGAAAAAGAGGCTGATTGGATTAACCTGATCCATTCAGCCTTTTATTTGTGTCAACCTCGCCCCATCCCTCTCCCAAGGGAGAGGGGGTAGGAGTAGAAACGTATGAGTTTTTGGACTGATCCTCTCAAAGTAACCTCGGATTGGCTGATGGGCATCTTCACGGGCTGGGGAATGGCCCCGCTTGTTGCTCAGATCCTGATCGGCTTTCTGGGCATCTTCGTCCTGATCGCCCTGCTGATGGTGGTGGATATCTTCCTGGTCTGGGTGGAGCGCAAGGTGGTGGCGCGCTTCCAGGACCGCATCGGGCCCAACCGCCTGGGACCGTGGGGACTAATCCAGCCGTTTGCCGACATCATCAAGCTGATCATCAAGGAAGATACGACGCCCGGCGGCGCGGACAAGGTGGTCTACAACATTGCGCCCATGCTCTCGATGATGTCGGTGCTGATCCTGTGGGCCGTGATTCCGCTGGCTCCCCAGATGATCGGCGTGGAAGATCTGAACATCGGCGCGTTGTACATCATTGCGGCGGGCGCGATCGGCACGCTTTCCATCATCATGGCGGGCTGGTCTTCGAATAACAAGTTCGCTCTGATCGGCGCCTTCCGTCAGGTAGCGGTGATGGTTTCGTTCGAGATCCCCATGCTCACCATGCTGCTGATCCCAACCATCTTTGCCGGCTCAATGGGATTCAATGACATCATCCAGGCTCAGTATCCCGTGCCCTTCTTCCTGCTTGCCCCGCTTGCGGCAATCATATTTCTGATCGCCGCGATCGCGGAACTGGGCCGCGCACCCTTCGACATGGCGGAGGGCGAGTCCGAGCTGGTCTCCGGCTTCAATATAGAATATTCAGGCATGAAGTTCGGTATGTTCTATGCCGGTGAGCTCCTGCATGCCTTTACGTTCGGCGGCTTCATGGGCATCCTCTTCTTCGGCGGCTATGGCTTGTTCGGGCTGGAAAGAATTCCCGCACTGGCCTGGTTGAATAATCCCTTCATTCACATTTTCGTTTTGATCGTCAAAGCCATGATCGGCTACTGGATCATCATGTGGGTCAAATATACGCTGCTGCGCATCCGCATCGACCACATGCTGGCCTTCAACTGGAAGTTCCTGACCCCGCTGGCTTTCGTCCTTCTGATGGTCGTGGCGTTGATGAACGCGCTTTTGAAGGGGACCCCGCTCTGGGTCTATACAGCAGGTATGTTCCTCTCGAATGTCGTCGTCGGCTGGGTCGCGCTGGAAGTGGCGCGGGTCTACAGCCGCAGAGAACGTGAAAAAGTGGAGGGTGTAGCAACGACCTAAGTCGTTGTTGCGAAGGGTATCAATTATGACTGGTGAACAAATCATCTTCATCCTTGTAGCTGTCTTTACGCTTGTTTCCGGCTTCATGGTCGTGACCTCGCGTAATCTCATCCATGCCGCATTGTGGCTGGTTTCGGCCCTCTTCGGTGTGGCGGTGGCGTATGCGCTGTTGAACGCGGCGTTCCTGGCGGTAGTCCAGGTCGTGGTCTACATCGGCGCGATCGCCATCCTGTTCATCTTTGCCGTGATGCTCACCCGCAAGGACATGCGCGATCAGGGCCCGCAGATGAACCCGAACTGGTGGGCCGGAGCCGTGCTGGCCGTGCTGGTCTTCGCCGGGCTGGTTTTCCTGCTTCTGAGCTGGGGCGGCCTGTCGGCCACCGCGGCAGACATGCCGGCGGACTTCGACACGATTTCCGAATTAGGCAATGCCCTGGTCTCGCCCGATGCCTACGTTTTGCCGTTCGAAATTGCATCCGTGCTGCTGGTGGCGGCATTAATCGGCGCGGTCTACGTCGCGTACAATCGGAAATAGAGAGGCGCACATGGTTCCACTTTCCTGGTATCTCATTTTTGCCGCAGCGCTTTTTAGCATTGGACTGTTCGGTGTCCTGGCGCGCCGGAATGCGGTCGCGATCCTGCTCGGCGTCGAGCTGATGCTGAATTCCGTGAACATCAATCTGGCGGCCTTCTGGCGGTACGTAGACGTTACCCGGATGGCCGGTCAGGTCTTCGCGATCATCGTCTTTGCGGTGGCGGCAGCGGAAGTGGCTGTTGGTCTCGCACTGGTCATCTCCGTCTATCGCCGCCGCAACACAGTTGTGGCGGACGAAATCAACATGATGAAGTGGTAGGGACAATATGATGAATGAAGAGACTATCAAGCTCCTCACCTGGCTGATCCCGCTCCCTCCTGTCCTGGCATTCTTCCTGATCGTGCTGTTTACAAATAAGAACAAGGCACTCAGCCACACGATTGCGGTCGGCGCGGCATTCCTGTCGTGGCTGGGC
>JBAVVF010000394.1:0-4054 GCA_049697155.1 Anaerolineales bacterium | reverse complement strand
GGTCCCGTTCGGAGCGCTGCTTGAAAACGGATGGCTCCAGCCGGGACAGAGCCTCTATTTCGCAAGAGGCGGCGTCCGGGCGAAGATCCTGGCTAACGGTCACCTGCGCTGCGGAAAGATCACGGGGTCCATTCACGGAGTCGCCAGAGCCTTGATGGAAAACGCCCCGGCCAACGGCTGGGAGCTATGGTTCTACAGGGATGAGGATGGCAAAAAGAAAGTCATCAATGAGTTGAGAGAAAAACTGCGTTCAGAGATTTAAAGAGTACAAGACCCTCGAGGAGAAAAGAAAACATGTCCAAAGCATTCGATCTCGTGAGAGAACAGACCATTCCGGAGCTCAATGCCGTCGCAAAGTTATACGTCCACAAGCGTACGGGAGCGCGCCTGCTTTCCATCGTCAGCGACGACGAGAACAAAGTGTTCGGCATCAATTTCCGCACGACCCCGAAGGATTCGACCGGCGTGCCGCACATCCTGGAGCACAGCGTGCTGAACGGCTCGGAGAAGTATCCGGTCAAGGAACCTTTTGTGGAGCTGCTCAAAGGCTCGCTGGCCACCTATGTCAACGCCTTCACCTTCCCCGATAAGACCTGCTATCCGGTTGCCAGTCAGAACCTTCAGGATTTCTACAACCTGATCGACGTGTACATGGACGCCGTCCTGCACCCGCTGATCAGCGAGCAAACCCTGATGCAGGAAGGCTGGCACTACGAGGTCAACGATCCGGGTGAGCCGCTCACGTACAAAGGCGTGGTCTTCAACGAGATGAAGGGCGCCTACTCCTCGCCGGACGGCATCCTCGAGACGCGCGTGATCGAATCGCTCTTCCCCCGCCATATCTACGGCGTCGATTCGGGCGGCGACCCGCGCCACATCCCCGACCTGACCTACGAAAACTTCAGGGGTTTCTGGGAGACGTATTACCATCCGTCCAATGCATTTATCTTCTTCTATGGCAACGATGACCCGGAGCAGCGCCTCAAGTTGATGGAAGGCTATCTCAAGCCTTACAAGAAGAAAAAAGTGAAATCGCTTGTCCCGCTGGCCAAGCCGTTCAAACGACCGAAAAAGGTTGAGTTCGCGTACGATGCAGGCGATGACAAGGATATCGAAAAGAAACATTATCTTACAGTCAACTGGAAACTGCCCGATACTTCCGATGCGGTCCTGAACTTCAGCCTGCGGATCCTCGGTCACATCCTGATCGGCACGCCCGCCTCCCCACTCAAGAAGGCTTTGCTCGATTCGGGACTCGGCGAGGACCTGGCCGGCATCGGCATGGAATCCGAGCTGCGTCACTTCGTCTTCTCGACCGGACTCAAAGGCACGCGCAAGCGCCATGCCAGGAAGATCGAGAAACTGATCATCGATACCCTTGAGTCGCTGGCCCGGGATGGCATCGATCCGGACATGGTCGCGGCGTCGATGAACACTGTGGAGTTCCGCCTGCGCGAGAACAACACCGGCGCGTTCCCGGTGGGAATCGCCCTCATGCGCCGCGTGCTGACGACCTGGATCCATGACGAAGACCCGTTCAAGCTGCTGGCCTTCGAGGGGCCGCTCAACGAGATCAAACAGCGGCTGGCCGCCGACCCGCGCTACTTCGAGAAGCTCATCCACACCCATCTGCTGGACAATGCCCACCGCACCACCCTGCGCCTCAAACCAGACCCGGAGGCGGGCCGCCGCTTCGACGAGGAGGAGAAGGCCCGACTGGCAAAGATCCGCGAGTCTCTGAACGAGGCCCAGATCGCGGAACTGGCGGAGAACACCCGGAAGCTCAAAGCCAGGCAGGAGACGCCCGACTCACCGGAAGCGCTGGAAACCCTTCCGGTTCTCAAGCTGCAGGATCTGGAAAAGCAGAACAGGACCATCCCCATTGACGTTCTTGAACTTGAAAGTGCCAGGGTTCTCTATCACGACCTGTTCACGAACGGGATCGTCTATCTTGACCTTGGCTTTGACCTGCATGCCCTGCCGAAGGACCTGCTGCCGCTAACGGAGATCTTTGCCCGCGCCCTGCTCGAGATGGGCACCGACACGCAGGATTACGTCAAGCTTTCGCAGCGCATCGGAAAGAGCACCGGTGGGATCACAGGCAGCGCGGTCACCGCGACCGCGTTCGGGACGCGGGAGAATGTTGCAAAACTGTTCCTGCGCGGCAAAGCGACGGTCCGGCAGGACTCTGAATTGCTGGGCATTCTGAGGGATGTGCTTCTGACGACCAATTTCGACAACCGGGAACGCTTCAAACAGATTGTCCTAGAGGAAAAGGCCGGGCTTGAGGCCGCCCTCGTGCCGAGCGGGCACATCTACGTCAACCAGCGGCTGCGCGCCCAGTTCGGTGAAGCAGGCTGGGCCAAAGACCAGATGAGCGGCATCGGGTATCTGCTCGCGCTGCGTGAGCTGGCCGAGGATGTCAGCAAACGGTGGAAGTCGGTGCTGAAGAAGCTGGAGGCGATGCGCGCGGCTCTGATCACCCGCAATGCCCTGATCTGCAATGTCACCCTCGACGCCGCGAACTGGAATACTCTCAAGCCGCAGCTCGAGGTGTTCCTGTCGGCGCTGCCGGCCAAGCCGGTCCAGCTTGCGCCGTTCGGTGTCCAGCCTGAACCAAAGAGGGAAGGACTGACCATCCCCGCCCAGGTCAATTATGTGGGCAAGGGTGCCAATCTGTACGATCTCGGTTATGAGTACGACGGCTCGGCAGAGGTTATTGTCGGTTACTTGCGGATGGCGTATTTGTGGGAGAAGGTCCGCGTCCAGGGCGGCGCCTACGGCGCGTTTGCAGTCTTCGACGACACCTCCGGCGTGTTCACCTACCTCTCGTACCGCGACCCGAACGTCGCCGCGACCATCGACAGCTACGACAAAGCCGCGGCCTTCCTGAAGGGACTGGACGCGTCACGCCTGAGCGACAACGAGCTGACGAAAGCCATCATCGGCGCGATCGGCGACCTGGATGCCTATCAGCTCCCGGATGCGAAAGGGTACACGTCCATGATGCGCTACCTGACCAATCGCACAGACGAACTGCGCCAGAAGACCCGCGACGAAGTGCTCTCCACCAACGGCGAAGATTTCATTGCCTTCGGCGAAGTGCTGGAAAAGGTCGCCCAGTCCAATGCGGTGGCCGTGCTTGGGTCGCAAAGCGCGCTCGAGTCGGCAAATGTTGGATTGGAAGTGAAGAAGGTGTTATAAAAAGTCATTCTTATGCCAAGGAAGATTTTCACGATTTTCTTGTTGACTACTATTGTCCTGACAACAATTTCTTTCATAACAGGAATATTTTATGAAAGATGGCAGGAATCCAAGAATGCACTGGAACTTGACCGTTCCCTCGTCCTGTTGCTGGCAAGACCGTCTGATTTTGAGATTCCAGGCGGTAAATGGGTTAACATGAGTCGTTATGAAGGTTACTATGATCCAACATTTACCAGCACAGATGACTACAAAATGACAGGTTGTGGTTTCGCAGCTTATTTTCCAGCAACAAAAACCTTATTGGGCGTTTCGCATGACATCAGCAGATATGTGCCTGGCAAACTGCCCAAAACAACACGAATGGATGTGTATTATCAAGGTGCAGAAAGAACCACCGGCACGGAAATACATTGGCTCAATTTAGAAGAACTGGACGACAAAAGCCAGGCATTCTGTACATCATCTAAACACAGTAAAACCATCAATTGCTACTTTGAGTCTGATTATGGTGAGGTTGTTTCGACTTTTTCTATTTGGACTGATGGTATGGAAGAAGTTGAAATTATTAACTTCATTATGCCTGCAATACAGAAGTTTTACGATCGCTTATCCGAAAGCTCCATTTATAGCGAGGAGAATCAATGAACATCACCCTCAAAATCAACGGCATCGAACACACGATCGAAACACCGGCATCTATAACCCTGCTCGCGGCCCTGCGCGGGCTTGGCTTTTACGGCATCAAATTCGGCGACGAGCAGGGTCTCTCCGGTGCGGATACCGTCCTGCTGGACGGCAAACCCGTCAACGCGGGATCGATGCTTGCGGCGCAGGCTGAGGGTCACAA
>JBAVVF010000393.1:0-11796 GCA_049697155.1 Anaerolineales bacterium | reverse complement strand
CCTTTGACTCGTCCACGCGCGAGGCGCGCGGGCCGTCCTTCATCATCTGGATGAAGCGCTCCACCTGGGGGCGCTCCCCCTCTGCGACGGCTTCCACCGCGTCATCACCGACGTTGCGTACCCAGCCGTTCAGCCCGCCCATCTGCCGGGCACTGTACTCCACGTGAGCGCGGAAGCCCACGCCCTGCACGCGGCCCTTCACCCAGACGTGGGCCCGGACGGGCCCGGACTCAGGCATACGTTTCTGGTTCATTCTTTCCTTTTTTGCGCATCATACTCAATCCGCCGATCAGCGGGACGAGCAGGACCAGACATAACAGCACCAGGTAGGGTGTCATGTTCCGGAGGGCAGAGCCAATCGACTTCTGTCCCAGGGCGGAGGCACGCCAATCCAGCTCCAGTTTTGAAAAAGAAACACCGAAGGCCCGCTCGGGGCCGCGCTCACAATCCACGCCGTCCGCGTAGTGACCGGCCAGGCTCATCAATCCGGTCGAACCATAGGTCTGGTGAAGATAGCTGACGAACGACCGCGATTCGGCATAGGCCAGGAACGCCTGGCCGTCATTGGTCGGGAAGGCGATGCACAGGTCCTTCAGGGGGATCAACGCATCCTTTGCGGCAGCGTCCGTCAGCACCAGGTCGTAGTCCGGACTGCGATAAACTTCCGCCGAGGTGGCCAGCCCTTCGCGCAGCCAGGCAGGCAGGTTCACATATCCGGCACCGACGCGGCGATACAACATCACGTGCATGATCTCGTGCGGGATACGCTGTTCCATCAGAATGTTCTGGTCCGGGCCGGGTGGGATGACGATCATCGCAACGCCCATGGCCGGGTCGGCATGCCCCGCGACCCAATCCTCCCCACCCGCGACCAGTGTGCCGCGCATATCGTCCGAGCTTGCATAGATATAAAGATCGAGAGGCTGCGTCAAATCGAGAGGCATCAGCGTGCTGATGGCCTGCAGGCCGGCCTGCCCCGCATTCAGCGCCGTCTGACCGAAGTTCGCGTCCCCGTTGTACCAGTTGACCTGCAGTGGGCCTGCCGTGAGCCTTTGCCAGTTGAAGCGATTGTCCTCGTAGCGGACAGAATAGGCCGGGCTTTCGAAGGTCGTCCCGTCGGCGAGCACAAACTGATACTTCCACTGTATCAATGAGAAGGGACGCAGGAGATTCCGCTTCACGTCAAAGAGATATAACAGGCGTCCATCCTCACCGATCGAAACAGGCTGTACATTTGTATAATCACGGGCCGCATCGGTAATGACGATCGTGGCCTGCTGGAGCGGGACCGAGGTTATCACCCGGGCGCTGAATGTGATCTGCACCCCGTACTGGTACAAAGCTTCGACGCTTTCCAACTCGACTCCGGTCTGGGCCTGTGCCGAGGCGGCGTGCGCGCCGAACAGAATGGACGCGACAGTAATGAAAGAAGTGATAACCGAAAAATAATAAGCGGCTCTCAACCCTACCTCCCCAGGTAAACAAGCAGCGGTGTAAGTGTCAGGGGACTGAGAAGTGTGCTGATGAACACCACGGCAGTCACAAGTTTGGAATCCAGGTTGTATTCGGTGGCCAGCACGGTCGCGCTGACCATGCTGGGCATGGAAGCCTCGGTCACGCTGGCCTGGCGCATGGGGCCCTGCAGGCCAAACAGCGCCGCGAACAGCAGCGCGGCCAGCGGAGCCAGGAGCAATCGCAGCGAGACACTCAGCTGCATGGCGCGCCGGTTCGCCGAAAATTCCGCCTGGGTCAGCTGGACGCCGAGCAGGATCAGCATCAGGGGAATCGTGCCGTCCGCGGCCAACTCCACGGTGCGCGCAACCGGCACGGGCAGCGTGATGTCCCAGACGTTGATCAGGACCGCCAGCAGGACGCCATACATGGTCGGGATGCGGAACAGTCCCAGCATGGCCTGCCTGAAGTCCATATGTCCGAGCGACGCCAGAAGCACACCCAGCGTGTAGAACACGACGGTGGTTGTGATGAAGTAGATCCCGGCATAGGACAGGGCCTGCTCACCGAATGCAAAGGAAACCAGCGGCAGCCCATAGTTGCCGGTGTTGGCGAACATGGTGGTGATCAAAATGGAGACCAAAGCCGGGCGTTCCAGCTTGAAGAGCCAGCCCACGAGCAAAGTGAGGACCCCCATGGTCAGGATAAAGCACAGCACAAATCCGATCACCACAGCTGCTTCCGTGACCTTGAGCTCGCTTTTGATGAGCAGGTCGAAGATCAAAACGGGGCTGAAAACATAGAACAAAACGCGCCCAAGGCTGCGAGGGTCGATATGAAGTATTTTTCCCAGCATGAAACCTGCTCCACTGAGCAGGATGATGGGAAGAATATTATTGGCGAAGGTGGCTGCAAGGATTGAAAGGGACATGTGGTTGACCCAACATAAAAGCCACGGGGATTATAACTTCTCCGTGACTTCACCAAGAGCAGATGTAGGGAGTTTGTAGAGTGAAAACAGGCGAAAAGATCGACCTACTTATTCATCTTTATCGTCGTCGTCATCCAGCTCGACAAGTTCATCATCGGGATCGACGGCCAACAGGTCGAAGCGATCCAGATCCTCGGTAAAAGCCAGGTTGTCGAGAGCTTCTTCCAGGAAGGCGATCTGCTCATCATCCTCTTCCAGCGCATCGAGCAGGTTTTCGAGATAGGTGCGCACATCTTCGCCGCCGATCTGCGAGAGCGACCAGATGGCTGCACTGAGGACGTCGGCATCCTCCTCTTCCCCGAGCATTTTCAGCAGGATCGGGCGCGCCGACTGCAGCGACAGCTCACCGGCAGACTGCACAGCCGCCCGGCGGATGCGATCGTCCACGTGGACCAGCGAGCGCGTCACCTCATCGTCCCAGCGGTTGTCGGCCGAGCGGCCCATCGCGACCAGGGCGCTGGCCTGCCAGGCGGGATCCTGGCGGTGGAAGGCGGATTCGATCAGGGTGCTGACTTCGGAGCGGGAAGAATACCCCAGCGACTCCAGGGCCGCGTGCCGCACCCGGACGTTATCCTCGCTGGCCGCGCAGACCAGCAGGGCATCCTCCACCTGGTGAAAAATATCCTCGGAGACCTCTTCCAATTCGCCCAGATCGACGAACAGGTTAAGAGCCCTGGCGGCTTCGATGCGCACGTCCAGGTCGGGATCGTTCGTGAGCATGTCCAGATAGGAAGGCACGAGTCTCGTGTCCTCGCATTCATCGAGCAGGCGGATGGCCCGCGTCCGTATTTCAGCTTCAGGATCCGTGAGGAGGGCCCGCGCAAAATCGTCGAAGGAGACGAGGGTATCGACCTCGGCCAAGGCATCAAGATCCGCGAGCAGGGACAGCTTGCGGTTGGGCTTGACGCGCGGCCAGATATCCAGGACGGTCTTCAGCTCGAGAGTCCCGATATCGGAAAACAGCTGCAGATAACGACGCGGAAATTCCCTGCGGTCTGACAGCAGGGCATCCAGCACGCTTTGAAAGGAAGTCGAAGTGGCGTTCATTTAAGGGATTGTGATCGAAGCAGGGTTTATGAAATCCATGACATTGATGTAGAGCATCAGCAAAAGCAGAAAAGCCATACCTGCGGCATGGACCATATTCTCCAGCTGCGGGGAAACCCGCCGCCGGAAGATCAGCTCGGGCAGGATAAATATGATCCGCCCACCGTCGAGGGCAGGAAAGGGGAACAAATTGAAGAGACCCAGACTGATGGACAGCGAGGCAATCAGGCTGAGCGTGCGCATTTGTTCGAAGGGGTTTTCCGTTGAAGGTGACTGGCTGGCCTGAACATCCTTGGAGACGCTCTGTTCCATAATGTCGTAAATCCCTTTCAGTCCAATCAGGCGGCCCTGTTCGGCGGGCAGGGAACCGCGCAGCAGCTGGGCAGGCAGCGAGATCAACGTACGTATGCTGTTATATGTAACTCTTGCCCCAAATTGAACGGCCTGCAGTGGGGAAGTGACAGGCTGGTATGTATATTGTTCCTCGAAATACACACCAATGACCACGCGGTCATCCTCGCTTCGTTTGGGTGTTACTGTTAATTCGAGCTGTTCACCATTGCGGTCGACGAGAAATATCACCGGGCGGCCTTCACTGGGGTCGATGATGCTGCGCAGGTCCTCATAGCCGCGAATAGGCTGCCCATTCCCCTCCCGAAGGATATCGCCCTTTTGAATGCCCGCTTCCGCCGCCGGACTGTTCTCCACCAGGTCAGCGATGACAATGTGTTCAGGGGTGGGAACACCGGCCCGGGTGACAATGAAACTATAGATCAGGACTGCAGCCAGCAGGTTCATCAACGGGCCGGCTGATAGGACGGCCAGGCGCTTCCACGGACTCGCAGCCGCCAGCCCACCCGGGACGTTGGGATCGTTCTCGCCTTTGGGGCGGACAAAGCCACCCAGCGGCAGCCAGTTCAGGGTGAAGCGCGTCCCCGGATGCACTTCCGAGATAATGTCGATGAGTTCCATCTCGCCGGTCGTCTTCCCGACTTTGATCAATTTGCGCGAGACGGCCCGGCTGCCCGCCTCCTGCGCCTGGACAACCACGCCGTTTTGATCCACATAAATGTGGTCCTGGTCCAGGGGACGGCGTCCGGGTTGTTTCTGTTCCTCGAATTTGACCACTTCGATGGAACGCATGACCAGACGGCCGTTGACCTGATCGACCGTGATCTTGGCCTCGTGATCGATGAATTCGTTCCAATTGAAGGGGAACCGAAAGTTGAACGGAATCTCTATCCGTTTACCGCTTTTCAGGAGCAGGAAGCCTTTGCTCGTCCAGAGTGTCACGGCTCCCGGGGTGGGTAGACCGACACCAAATTCCTCCACTTCGACCTTCGACCATCTCGCAACAATAAAGTGACCAAATTCATGGATCAACACCATGCCGCCAAAGGCCAGAATAAATACCAGCCAGGTTAAAATCGTTTCATTCATAGTTTTACCTTTTCGCGAGCGTTTCGACCACGCTCAACGCGAGCATTATATCCTTTTTTGAAAAGCCCACAGGAAAAGTAAGATTTTTCTAATAACACTCATATACGGGAGTAAAATATATGTGAACGTGCGGGGAAAGCTAACCACTGAGACACGGTCCCCTAATGGGGATAATAAAGACACAGAGTTTCTTTGGAAAACCCTCATTTTGGCTAAGTGGGAAATTGAATAAGAAAGGATCGAAAAATGCAGCCCAACTTTTCTGTTCCACAAAACAAAAACGCTCGTCCACTATTGGAAAAAGAGCTGACTGATAAAATCATAGGTGCAGCAATTGAAGTGCATCGAAACCTGGGATCTGGATTGCTCGAGTCGGCTTACCAAGTGTGTATCGAGCATGAGAGCAGGCTGCGATGTATCCCCTTTGAACACCTGGTGAAACTGCCCTTGAACTACAAAGGTATTGATCTGGATGCCGGCTATGTGATCGACCTTATTTATGACAAACGCGTCGTGGTCGAGTTAAAGGCCGTAGAGCGTGTTATTCCCGTTCACGAGGCCCAATTACTGACCTACCTGCGGCTCACCGGAATTCATGTTGGACTCCTAATAAACTTCAACGTGCCAGTCCTGAAAGATGGACTCTACCGTAGGGTCCTCTAAACCGGGCAATGAAAACAAGATTCTCCGTGTCTCCCTGTCTCCGTGGTTGAACCTTTTGCGTTCCGTCTCCTATCCTACCTTGCGAGGAATCAGATCAAAATGAGCGACTCGTGCGTTTTCTGCAGGATCGTTGAAAACGAAGCCTCCGCCACCATTGTCTACCGCGATGATCAGGTCACGGCCTTTCGGGACAACCATCCCGTCGCGCCGACCCATATCCTGATCGTGCCGAACAGGCATATCGAATCGGTCAACGCGCTGGCGGCGGAGGACGAGCAGCTGGTCGGGCACCTGTTCACGGTGGCCCGGAGGCTCGCCGAGCAGGAGGAGATTGCAGAGGCAGGCTATCGACTGATCATGAACACCGGCCCGAACGGCGGTCAGACCGTCTTCCATTTACATTTGCATCTGATTGGGGGACACAGAATGCGGTATCCGATGGGATGAAAGCGAGAAGGCAAAAGTGAAAAGAGAACGATATCAATCCGAAAATCACCGGCCGGACACTTTTCCCCTCTCCCTTTTTATCTCTTTGTGATTGGGCTGTCCTTCAGTTTGCTTTTTGGCTGGCCGGAACGGTAGGCGTAGTATCCCAGCCCCGCTCCACCGAGCAGGAGCAGAAATCCGAAAATTCCCAGGATGGATGATTTGCTGTTTGTCTGCGGCTCGGCCGACTCGCTGGCCGTGAGCGTCTTGGATTGCGCGCCGAAGCTGATGTCGGCCCGGTCGCCGGCCTTCACGGTCAGGTCGTAACTCAATAACATCGTGGGATTATATTCGTCCGGGACTGCCATGCTGACGTTATACTGCCCGCCCGGCACATCGACGAAGCAGGCTCGGACGGGCTCAAGCGTATCCGGATCCACCTCGGAGACCGTGTCCTGCGTCTGGGAATAGGATCCGTTCAAATTCGTGAGGCTGACCGCTCCGCCGGCAATGCCCAGCTCGGTCTCCTGGCGCAGCGCATCGCCATTCATATCATCGAACAAAAGAACACATACTTCCGTGGTGCCGCTGACCGGCGTGGCCGTGACCGTGGGCGACGGAAGCGTGGGGGCCGCGTCGGCCGTCGGAGCGTTGGCCGACGACAGCCCAACGACGAGCTGCTGCCCAACCGTCAGGACACAGGCTGCATCCAGACGAGGATTGAACTGGCGCAGCTGATCGACCGTAATGCTGTGCAGCAGTGCGACCTGCAGGCAGCTGTCTCCCGCAACGACAACGTACAGGATGCGGCCATCCGGCCCCGGGGTTGCAGTGACGAATCCCTGCGCGTCCGGCGCGGCGCTCGCTCCGCGCAACGGCATGGCAATGGCTAAAAAGAACAGGACAATGAGGCTCAGGCAAATAAAAGGGATTAGTCTGGTTTTCATCGGCGCGGATTATATCATTCAGGCGACGGTCCGTTGGACCTCAAAGTTCCAAAAAGTGTCGATGACATTTATTTGGCGTATCTCTTCTTAATTTCCGGCAGAAAATAGTCATCGAAGAAGGCATCCGCGTCATAATCGGGCTTCCAGCCCCAATCCCGGCGCGCCAGGGAATCATCCACATCCTCGGGCCACGAATCGACGATGCCCTGGCGGCGCGGATTCGGCTCGAAGGTGATCTTTGCACCGGAGAAAGCCTTCACGGCCCGGTCGCGGAACTCCCCGGCCGTCAGTGCAAAGGCAGCAATGTTATAGACCTGATGATGCAGCTTCTCACGCGGCACGTCCACCAGCATCAGCAGCGACTTGATCGCATCGGGCATCGCCATGAAGGAAATCCTGGTGTCCTCGCGCACAAAACAGAAATACGGTTTTCCCTGCGCAGCGGCATGCAGCATTTCGGGGCCGTAGTCGCTCGTCCCGCCGCTCGGCAGCGTGAAGGCCGAGATCAGGCCCGGGAAGCGGATCGCCCGAAAGTCCAGCATATGCGGCGGATTTTCATCCAGATGCTTTTGACCGTAGTATCTGCTGTAGTATGTCCCCAGCTTTTCACAATAGAGTTTATTGCATCCGTACATGGTGTGGGGCGTATTGAATTCCTCCTCGCTCACACATCCGGCCGACGTTTTGGTTTCCAGGTTTTCCATCCCATACGCGGCGATCGAGCTGGGGAACAGGAACTTGACAGACTTTCGATATTTCTCCGAACGATAGGCCGCCAGCATGAGCAACTGCATGGTACCTTCCACATTGATGCGATGCGCATCCTCGCTCGAGATCTCGGCCTTCGAGGAAAGAGAGGCCGCCAGATGAAAGATGACGTCGAAATCGTAATCGTAAAAGGTCTTGATCTTGTAAACCAGATCCCCCTGGGCGTGCTCGGCCGCGATGGCCTTGATACTGTCAGGCAGCGGTGCGAGGTCCGCGGTGACAATGCGGTAGCCTCCCTGTTTTGCCAGCCCCTGGACCAGAGCCTGACCTATCTCACCACATGCACCGGTCACCAGCACAAGCTTTTCAGTCATAAACTCTCCTGAGGTGCTACAAGGTGCGAGTGGTCATTCCGATTTGCAGGTACAATCAAACGCCGGAATTGAGGCTTGTAGCGGTAGAATGTTTGCAGTGCAATTTTACAACAGCTTGTAAAAATTCCTTCATGAAGATTGTCATCATTCCTCTATGAGACTATTTCACATCGCATTACTCCTTTCGGGATTTGTCCTCCTGGGCGCCTGCCTGTCCGTGGATTCAGCCGCGCCGACCGCCACTTCCCAGCCCGCCACAGCGCCCGCGACCCAGACGATCGTCTGGTTCCCCCCCTCCGCGACGCCTACGCGGCTGGCGATTCCCACCCAGACCGGGACGCCGGAGATGAGTCCCGGCATCGGCCGGATCACCCTGCGCGACGACTTCTCAGATCAAGATGTGTGGGATACGGCCGCATCGGAGGATGCCAGTGCTGCGATCAGCCGCAACCGACTGTCGCTGGCCGTCCAGCCGGGCTACTACATGGCGAGCATGCGCCGGGGGGTGACGTTGAGCGACTTCTACGCGGAAATTACCGCCCGCCCCAGTCTGTGCCGCGGCGAGGACAACTACGGGCTGATCGTGCGCGGCGTCGGCAGCTCGTTTTATCGCTTTGTATTGACCTGCGACCGCCAAATCCGGGCCGAGCGGATCACCGGCGGGACGAAACTCATCATCCAGGAACCGGTTCCCAGCGGAGATGCGCCTGGCGCGCCGGGCGAAGTCCGGATCGGACTCTGGGCCGTGGGGGATGAGATGCGGCTGTTCCTCAATGGGCGCTATCAATTCGGCGTGACCGAACCGTCCTTTCCCAGCGGAGGACTCGGAGTGTATGTGCGGGCAGCCGGCAGTACACCGGCGACCGTTACGTTTTACGACCTGAAAGTTTACGAGGTGGATTACAGCCTGCCTACCTCAACACCCCTTCCCTGACAATTGACGATTTACGAATTACGATGCTTCGGCCTTGCTCAGCACACGTTTTCGATTTACGATTAAGCTCATGCCCTCCAACAAACTGAACGACCTCGATTCGAAAGCCTGGCTCAAGTTCCAGAAATCATGGTTCATCCATAACCCGCCGCCGCGCAGGAAGGGAGTGCTCGTACATCCGGCAAAGTTCCCCGAGACGCTGGCCCAGGAGTTCATCGAGTTCTTCACCAAACGCGGCGAGACGATCCTCGACCCCATGGCCGGGACAGGCTCGGCGCTCGTGGCAGCCTTACGCGCCGGGCGTAATTCGTATGGCATCGAGTTGAATCCGAAGTATGCCGAGATCGCAAAGCAGATCATTGAGGAGGAGCGCGCCGCCCTGGGGGAATCAGTTGCAAATCTAAAATCGGAAATCGTGAATGGCGACGCCGCCCAACTTACCAACTACCAATTCCCAACCATTAAATATATCATCACCTCACCGCCTTACTGGGATATGCTGCACGTCAGGGGCGCAGAGACTCAAAAGAAGCGCCGCGCCGCGGCTGAGCTGGATGTCCACTATTCGGATGACCCCAACGACCTGGGAAACATCCGGGATTATGAAGAGTTCCTTCAAAAGCTTGTGAACATTTACCAGGGGCTGCAACCTTTGTCAAGTGAGAAAGCCTATCTCACCATCATTGTAAAGAATGTGAAGAAGGGCGGCAGGATCTATCCGCTGGCCTGGGATATTGCGCGCGAGCTTGGAAAGACGTATACGCTCAAGGATGAGAAGATCTGGGTGCAGGACAACCAGCGTCTGGCGCCGTTTGGGCTTGGGTCGGCCTGGGTGAGCAATACCTTTCATCACTATTGTCTGCAGTTCAGGAATGAGTGAGGACATAGCGGGGTGTTAAAATGAGTTGGACGAAGATTATCGTTCTGACCGGCTTTGCAGGTCTCTGCTTTCTTCTTCTTGTACTTGGAATCATTGAAAAAAGCACGGTGATGATCGGGCTGGACGAACGCGGGGTGGTCCTGTCACCTTATGAACCGGCGGGATATCGTTACCAGATATTGAGACCCGGCCGCAACTGGCTGCGCCCGGGCGAGAAAGCCGTGATCTACAGCATCTCGCCCGAAGCCTATCGAACTTCAAACGATGCGGAAAATCCGCAAACCATTCAAGCCATTGCAAAAGGGGGAGAAGAAATGTGGGTCGATGTATCTGCCATCTATGCGATCAATCCGGAAAAATTACTTGATCTGCATATTTGCTGGCAGGATCGCTATCGAGATGGGTTGGTCCGTCCATTGATCAGGGGCACTACACGCAATGTATTATCCGGGTACACCGCGAATGAAATCAAGGTAAAGCGCTCCTTTCTGGAGCACAAAATCTTTGAAACACTTGGGCAGGAGTTCGCCGAGAATGACTTGATCCTCTTTGAATTCAGGATTACAGGCATTCAATGATTACTTACTCCGACCTCCTCCAGCTGCCCTGCACCCGCGACCTGATCGAAGGCGGGATCGCCTGCGCGCTGCATGCCTTGCCCTACACATATGCCCGCACGGGAAGTTCATCCTACGACCGTCTGCGGCGCAGCGTGGCAGGCGCGGCGGTGGAACTTGCCTTCCGGCGGTATCTCACAGACCAGGGCATTGCCTTCGAGGTCAAAGCCGCGGCGCCGTTCACCGAACCCGACCGCTACGACGTTTCGCTCGGCGGGCGGCGCTGTGACATCAAGTCCTTTCTCATCAGCCAGCGTGTCCAGATCGCGGAAATACGACAGGATCCACACGTCCTCCTCAAGGCACCCGCGCTGGTTGCTTCCGACCAGCACGTCGGGGATGGACATGGGAGCCGCGATCTTTATCTCTTTGCCTTTTTCCTCGGCCTGGTCACGGCCTCGCAAAGCGACCTGGGGAAAGTCCTCGAAAGCGGGCAGCCGCATTACCTGATCCATGTGATGCCGGAGGCCTGGAAACGCCCGTCGAAGTGGGCCCCGCTCGGACGGCTGGTCCTCAAGTCGGAGTCCGAGGAGGCGCTGACGCTCGAGCTCGGCGGGCAGGCCGCGGGACGCGAGATCCGGTCCTGCACCGTGGAGCTTCCACCGCGCACGCGCCTGGAGGTCGAGACCGGATTCTTTTCCCTGACCTACATCCATAGCAGTTCCAGGCCTACTGGCCGGATCGGAATCCACAGCCCGATCCTCCGGGAAACCTGCCTGGTCGGCGCGCCGGACTGGGGTAACATCTGGGTCTACGGCATGGACATGCTGCTGGCTGGGTATATGGCCCGCGAAGAATTCGGCCGCCGCGCAAGCTTCATCCAGGCCGGCTCACGCGTCTTCCAATACGATCAAACCCACGTAAAGAATCTGGCTGTGTCCCTGTCTGATCTTAAGCCGCTCGGCGAGCTTTTCGAGCGGGTGAAGAACTGGTCGCCGCAACAGCGCCCGGAACCGTTTACAGGAATTGAAAAGATATGAAGATCAAGCGAATTGTATTTGGATTTTTGACCTTATCCCTGCTGGCGTGCAATTTTGTGACGCAGATGATCTTCCCGCCGACGGCCACCCCGATCCCGACGGTGACTGCTACCGCTTCCCCCACGCCGACAGCGACGCCCTTTGTACCGGCCTTTATCCCGCCTGAATGTGCTGCCGCGCCCATCGCAACGATCCCGCCCGAACTGGCCGTACAGGCCACGCCGGAAATCGAAAATGAGGACATCGCGCTGCACGAACAACTCGCGAGCGTCGAGGAGGTCGGGTAGATCGTCGAGGAAGTCTATGTCTATCCGGACTTCAACGGGCAGGACTGGAC
>JBAVVF010000392.1:0-1670 GCA_049697155.1 Anaerolineales bacterium | reverse complement strand
TGAGATTGCTTCGTCGGGATTTCGACGCTATGCGTCTCAACCCTCCTCGCAATGACAGATCCTTATTTCCACGCTTCCTGCAGAAGACTCAGCCAGTTGCCATGCATGATGAAGGCGATATCGGTGTCGCTGTAGCCGCGTCTGGACAGGATTTCCGGGATGTGCTGCAGGTCTGCGATCGTATCGAGGTCGGCCGGGGATTGCTCGCGCCCGAAGCCGCAGTCGAGGTCGCTGCCGATCCCGACATGCCGGCTGTTCCCGGCCAGTTGGCAAATGTGATCCATGTGGTCGGCGACATGTGCCAGGGTGACCCGTTCATTGTCTTTCGCACCGCGCGTCCAGCCGGGGCGGAGCATCCAGTTATCCAAAGCGACGCCGATTACGCCGCCGCGTGAGAGGATGGCGCGGATCTGCCGGTCGTCGAATTGACGCTGATGGGGGACCAATGCCCGGCAATTGTTGTGACTGGCCAGCACCGGACCGCCAAAAAGGTCCACTGCCTCCCAGAAGGCTTCATCCGAGAGGTGGGTCAAATCGAGAAGGATTCCAAGCTTGTCCATCTCCCGCAGCAGCTGCTTGCCCTCAAACCCGAGTCCGAGTTCGGTCGCGGTACCGCCCGCGTAGCGCCCCGGACCGTAATGCGCCGGGCCGATGATGCGGACGCCCGCTTCCTTCCACACCGGCAGCTGCTCCGGCAAAAGGATGGGGTCCGCGCTCTCCATGCTGATCACGAGCCCGGGCGCCGGCTGGGAGCGGGAAATGTCTGTTTCCCAGTGAAGCCATGACGTCATGTGCTGATCCAGTTCCTGCCTGTCCGTGATCAGTCGCACTTCGCCGGCTTCATCCAGGGCGTGATAGTAGGCGAGCTGTCCCTGCGCAGCGGCATAGGCCTGATAGGGCGACGAATAATCCAGGTTCTGGATCGTGTGTCCCGTGCAGCGTGCCAGCAGCGTGGCGAAACACAGCGCGACCCGCCCTTTACGCATTTCAGGCAGGGCGACGGTTCCCTGTCCACGCCCGGGGCCGGCGAGATTGCTTTCGCCCGTCCGGACGGTGTAGACGGAATGCTGGATGTTCCGGTTCCACTGCAGGGCGTTCCAGGCCAGGTCGAGATGGGCGTCGATGATGAGCATGATATCCTGACCCCATTTTACTATTGGCCCAACAGATAAAAGGGATGAAAGGGGAATGAATTCAGGGTGAGAAAAACCGGGCCGCGGTTCATTTTGTCGCGTAGCCGATTCGATTGTGTCGTTGGGGGCTGATGTAGGTGTGTGCTTGCCTGTGTTACATCCACGAGCATTGGATGATTGGGAAGATTATAGCACGATGAGTAACAGGCTTGACACTCCGGCGAAGCATACTATAATATGGTCGCTCGACGTCAGGGTGCCCCCCTCACTCTGACGTCGGGCATTTTAATTGGGTGCATTCGTACTTGACGCACCTTCCGCCTGCCGATATAATCTGCCCGCTTGATTGGAAAAACAGGTACGGGAAACTTCAACCCGTACGAAAGTAATTAAGGAGAAAGTCAATGCCCCCACATCCAAAGCGCAAACATTCAAAGAGCCGCCGCGATATGCGCCGTGCACATGATGCTCTGCAACCTCGCAACCTGACCGCCTGCTCGAACTGCGGTTCCATGCGCCTCCCGCACACGGTTTGCC
>JBAVVF010000391.1:0-5878 GCA_049697155.1 Anaerolineales bacterium | reverse complement strand
CACCGGGGTGAAAAACTTCGTCGCGATCAGATAGAAAGTAAAAAGATAAGGCAGGACCATCATTGTCAAAACCGCATAACGAGCTGCTTTTTCACCGATCAACACCGGAAGAGTGAAAATCCTTTTTTCCCGGTCGATCTTGAATTTATCGATATGCTTGCCAAAGATGACAGTGGTCACTCCCAACACATAGGGGATGCTTGCCATGACAACATTCCAGTTCCACTGGTGAGCCAGCACGTAATACCCGCCGCCGATCATCAGCGGTCCCCAGACGAGCAGGACGGCGACCTCACCCAGCGCAATGTACTTGAGAGGCCAGGTATAGAACAGGACGAAGAAGGCACCTGCGGCAAGAAGCATCCAGATCACGGGATCATTGGCATTGATAAAGATCAGGTACAGGCCGGCAGCCAGTGCCAGCAGGCCGGTCACTGCAAAGTAGGTCAGGTGCTGGCGCGGGGTCATCAATCCGCTGGCGATCGGCTGGGCGCCGTAGATGGTGCGGAAGTAGTTATCCTTGTCCACACCGCGCACAAAGTCGGTATAGTCGTTGAAGATGTTGTTCGAGGCATGAGCCAGGATGAGTCCGAGCGTAAGCGCCAGCCAGGGCAGGAAACTGAACGAGTTGTCGCGCCAGGCAAAGAGCCCCGCAAGAGCCGCCGAGATAAAGGTCATGATCAGGACGGCCGCGCGGGTCGAGATCAGCCATTTCGAGATCACGTCCAGCTGGTCCCATTCCGATTTGGAGACCTCGGGAATCACATTCAGCGCCTTGCGCCACATTGCAAAATTCATATCATAGCTCCTTCTTGTAGTTTGGATAAATTATATCCAAAATAGACGCGATTGGTCCTGGATGTTTGTCAGGGACAGGCTGGAAATTCATCCTGCATTCAGGTTCGAATGTGCATCCTGTGGAAGTGTAAAGTAGAATGTGGCCCCCTTGCCAGGCTCAGATTCCACCCAGATTCTGCCCCCATGGAATTCGATGATTCGCTTTGCCAGGGCCAGCCCAATCCCGGTGCCATCCGTGCGGGGATCCAGCTTATCGAACAGCCCGAAGATGCGATGCTTGAATCTTGGATCGATTCCGATCCCGTTATCGCGGACAAAGAGAGTACTGGCTCCGTTGCCGGGCATACCCATCTGCCCGATCTCGATGCACGGATCCGGCTGGTCACCCATGAACTTGGCCGCATTATCGATCAGGTTTTGCAGGACTTCGAAAAGCCGCGGGCGATCGCCGTAGACAGCCGGGAGATTCTCGCCAACGTCCACACGGATGCCGCCCGCATGAATCCGCCCGTGCAGGAGCTCCAGCACTTCGGTGACCAGCTTGCCGAAATCGATGATTTCCGACTCATTGACCAGACGCCCGATCCGGGAGAGCTCGAGCAGATCATTCAACAGCCGCTGCATCTTATCGGCTGCGGCGCTAATCCGCTGCATATCGTCGTCCAGGCGTTTCAAATTTCCAGCTTTTGCATCTTCGCGCAGGAATCCCAGAAAGCCCTTGATGGTAATGAGCGGCGACTTCAAATCATGGGAAACGGTATAGGTGAAGCGCTCCAGTTCCGCATTTTTCCGTTCGAGTTCGGTAATCAGGTCTTCGCGCTCGCCCTGGATCCATTTCTGCATGGACACATCCCGGATAATCGCCAGGACCGTCTCGGAGCTGAGATAAGTGACGCGCGCTTCAAAGGTTCTGTTTTCAGTTCCCTGCAGGAGCGGATATTCAAATGCATGCAGGCTGCCCGACTTAAGCACCCGCTCGATGGCGAACCTCATCTGATCGGCCACGGAAGGGAAGACTTCCCGGACGGATTTGCCCACGAACAGTTCGGACATCCGCAGGGACGGGTGAGTCGCAGAAGAGATCACCTGCAGGATCGTGCCATCCTGCTGGAGTTCAAAGATCATATCCGGCACGGCGTCCAGCAGAGCGCGCGTGCGGGACTCGCTGCGGCGCAAGGCTTCCTCCGTGTTTTTGAGGGCAGTGATATCGAGCTGGGTTCCCCACAAGCCAAGCAGGTTACCGTCCTCGATCAGGCCAACTGCGCTGTTCAGGAAATAAACGGGTTTTCCAGCGCGGGTTCGTTCCAGCGTCTCACGATTGCTGGAGCGATAGCCTTCCTTCACCAGTGTCAGCGTGGCCTGGAAGTTGATTTTGTTCAGTTCCTCATCGTCTGACAAAGTAAGCACATTTGACCCCAGGAGCTCCGCACGGGAACTGTAGCCATACATGTGAGCCAGGGTATCATTACATTCAGAAATATGGCCTCTCTCATAGATCAGCCTGACCTGTTCCTCGGGAGGCAGGCTCGTCGGGATGGGCGGGTCAAAGGTCAGGTACCATATCCCTTCGCCGCTCCGTTCGACGAAATTGCGGTACTTCTGTTCACTGGCCTGCAGAGCCAGCTGCGCATTCTTCTGCTCGGTAATGTCGTGGAGCATCGTCAGGACGGCCGGCTCATTCTCGAAATCGATCAATTCATAAAAGGCCAGGGCAACCCGCGTCTCTCCCGAGCCAGTGCTGAACTTATAGGCAGGGTTGTGAATCGATGTTTGAGCCTTTAGGGCCCTCACGAATTCCGCACGTTCAGAATCGGCGCTCCAAAATCCCAATGCAACGGTGGTTTTGCCAATCGCAGACCCAGGCTCGAGTCCCATCAGCTTCCAAAAAGCCTTGTTGGCATCGAGCAGACGACCTTCTTCGAGGGAAGCGATTGCGATGGCAACGGGGCTCAGATGAAATATCCGATGGAACTTCTCCTCGCCCTGTCGAATTGCATTAAAGGAATGTCTGATTGCGCCGATCACGAGATAGATAAGAAAAAACACCGCAATAAAGATCGCGGTCAGATCGCGGGCCACGTTCAGCGGAGAGTTGAGGTTAAGGACTCGCAGGCCTCTCGTTTCGGTGATGGCAAAGAACCAGATCGCAACGATACTTAAAATGGAAAAGGCAATCGACATCTGCCAATTGGTGAGCAGTGCCGCGATAAAAACGATGAAAATGTAAACATAAATGGTCGTGTCGTAGACCCCATCCGCCCGCCAGGCCTGATAGGTAATTCCGACCCAGCCGAGCACCACCAGAGCCACGGCAGCCAGATTGACATGGCCGCGCCTTACCATCAGCAGCAGCCCGGCTGGAAAGATCAGCAGGACGATCAGTACGAGGAATGTGGATTCGGATAAGGATACGTCCCCAAGCAAATAAAAAACGATCACCGCCACATCGATCAGCAGTGCACTAATTAGAATGGCATAGAGGAATCTAACGGTCGTTTCCCGGTGTTCCAACCCAAACAATGGTCGAAAAATCTGACGAATGGGCCCAAATTTCATGCGTTTGCCGTTAACAGGAGTATATCACGCCGCCAGAAAACAGACTTACTGCGGAAACGCCCGGGCGTAGGAGGCAATGATCCGGTCCCAGACCTGGTTCATTTCATGATCGATGGTTTGGAATTCAGGATGCGCTTCGAACCAGGTCAGCGATCGCCGCAGGCCCGTCGCCCAGTTAACTTCACACGAATACCCGGGCACAAAACGCTTAATCTTACTGTTATCGAACACAACGCTGTTGGATTTATCACCCACAAGGCTGCCGAGGGCATGCGGCTCGTAGGCCGCAATGAGATCGGAGGCGATGTGGACCAGGTTCGGCTCCAGGCCGAGGGCCTGATACGCTTCGAGGTGGATCTGATTCCAGCTAAGGACCTCGTCCGACGTAATCTGAAAGGCCTCGCCGATGGCCTTTGGATTCCCCAACAGGCCGACCAGCCCCCTGGCAAAGTCCGCGTTCCAGGTCAGGACCCACAGCGATGTTCCATCCCCCGGCACAATGACCTTCTCGCCGCGTTTCATGCGGTCGATCACCGTCCAGGGATGGAGCCAGCTCGAGACGCCGAAGGGAATCTGGGTGAGCCCGTAGGTATGGGAAGGACGGACAATTGTGACGGGAAAACCCTCCTCGAGGTAGGCAAACATCAGCCTGTCTTCGCAGGCAATCTTGTTGCGCGAATATTCCCAGTACGGGTTCTCGAGCGGCGTCCGTTCGGTGATGATGTAATTCCTGACAGGCTTTTGATAAGCCGAGGCCGAGCTGATGAAGACAAACTGATCCGTCTTGCCGCGGAACAGGCGCAGGTCCCGCTCGATGTCAGCGACGGTGTAGGCCAGGTAGTCCACCACCGCGTCGAAGCGCTGACCCGCGACCAGCGAGGCCAGATGCGCCTCTTCCCCGTGGATGTCGCCTTTGAGCAGAGTCGCGCCCTCGGGCAGCGGGGACTTCGTCGACGCGGAGCGATTCAGGATGAAAAGCTCGTGTCCGCGCGCCAGCGCCAGGTCGGAGCAGGCCGAGCTGATGATGCCTGTGCCCCCGATAAAAAGGATTTTCATGGATTCCTCCTGCTACAAACCCTGCGAAGGATGAAAGCCTTCGCAAAGTTCACTACCCCTCACCCAATTCAGGGATCGGCTGGACGGGCAGGCGCTTGGCCAGATAGTTTTCCACCCAGAAGATGATGAGTGCCAGCCACACCAGGCCGAAACCGATCAAATGTGAACGGTCGAATAGCTCGTGATAGAGAAAAACACCGATCAGAAATTGCAGCGTCGGAGCAATGAATTGCAGAATGCCGATCATTGTCAGCGGGATTTGCCTGGCCGCGGAGGCGAACATCAGCAACGGGATACTCGTGACAATCCCCGTCCCGATCAAAAGGAGATCGGTCAGCGGGCCCTCATGCAGGAATGAGCCTGTGCCGGTAAAGTTTACAAAAGCCAGATAGGCCAAAGCGATCGGGAAGACAAGCGCGGTTTCGAGCGTCAGCCCATAGAGCGAGCCAAGCGGCGCAAGCTTCTTCACCAGCCCATAAAACCCGAATGAAAATGCCAGCGAGAGGGCGATCCAGGGCAGTCGCCCGTATGCGACGGTCAGGTAGATTACGCCGGCCGCGGCCAACCCCACAGGGATCCATTGCACCGGACGCAGGCGCTCGCGGAAGAAGATCATTCCGAGCAGCATGCTGAGGAGTGGATTGATGAAATAACCAAGGCTGGTTTCCACAATAAATCCGGCGTTGACTCCCCAGACGTAGACCAGCCAGTTCACGGAAAGGAGGATGGCCGCGACAAAATAAATGGCAATAGTCTTGGATGTCAAGGCGGCGGTGCGAAAAGCCTGCCATTGTCTGGTAATCAAAATGAAAATGATCAAAAGGATAAAGGACCAGCCGATACGATGTCCGATCACCTGCAGCGCCGGAACCTGGTGCAGCCACTTCCAGTAAATCGGAAAGAAACCCCACAGCACGTACGCGCCAAGACCGTACAGGATACCTTTGTTCATGAATCTCCTTCGAGCTCCCCTTAGAAACCTTCGATCGGCTGCCGTCCGGCAAACCCTGCATCCACTTCGTGCCAGAAGGCAATCTCCCCTTCGCCATACTGCCAGCACAAATAAACTTCGCGTCCATCCTTCAATGCGGGGAAATCCAGCAAACCCAGGTTGATATCCTTGATCAGTACATCGGTTTCCTGGAGAAGATGGATCAGCACGTCAAACCTGTCAAAATCCTGGATCAGTCCGCTCAAGGCGCGGTTGCCTCCATTCCCCATGGACTTCACAATCGCAGGCCAGGCCTCCGGTCGTTTCTCGAGCACCTTGCGACGGATCTGCTGAACTTCCTCCATGAGTGGGCGAATGAGTTCCAGGGTTTGATTGGCTTCCTGAAGCGTAAAATAGCGCGGCATGGGGAGAGTATACACGGAATTAATTAAACAAGCAGAAAGCCAGACGCTGAACTGTAGGGTATTGACGGACGGTCACATCGGTAGTAAAATGGTTCTGTATGGTATATACCAG
>JBAVVF010000390.1:0-2661 GCA_049697155.1 Anaerolineales bacterium | reverse complement strand
AGACGTGGCGGGGTTTGAAATGATCGAGTTCATTTCATTCCTGGACAACTCCACCTGACCATGGAAAGCAAGATATAACGCTACGATAAAGTGTGCCTTATCTCTGGTGTTCGGGGAGTTATCTTTGCCAGGCATCCAGGGGTCATTGGAGTATGGCCACTCATCAAGTAGTCCATCTAGAGCCCTTGTGGCTTCAATATTCCCATTTTGAATGGCGAGCATGAGCGAAAAAGCAAATTGATCGAGACATTCCTTTCCGGCCTGTTCGATAACTTGTGACTTATCCGGATAGATATGCTTAATCAGTTCAAACCCCTCACCATTCCACTGGTATTCTTCACTAAAAGTAAACGGGCAAAGGATACGGTCAAAAACAAAATCGAACTTCATGCGCGGTTCTTGATCATTGTCCAAGATGACAGACCAGGTCCTATGACGCATTCCGGGAATAGGTGGATTAAACGGGATTTTGCGAGGAGATTTCTGACTCACATCGAAAACATCAAAATTAGTTACAAGCGCGTCTCCGCTGCCAGGGAAAAATGCATGCGTGGTAATTATCTCGGCAATGCCATCCCCGGTTATATCCCGCCATTCAGCCCGAATCCCCTCCGCTGAAGCAAACCCAAAATCACCATAGCCACCGTGATCACTGGCAGGAAGTGGGTACGCTAGTAATCGTGACCCATCACTGGTAAGCCATAGATAAATTCCGCTGGATTGGTAGGGGTCTGAAATCTCAATTAAATAGCAATTGTGCAAGCCTGTTGATGGAGGTAAAGCTAATACTCTTAATTGAAGACGATTTTCATGATCATTGAACCAGGTCTCCAAATATTGAACATCAATCGATTCCGTACCGAGTGCCTGATTTATTAGTTCGGCATAGGCGCCGATAACCTCTGGGCTCCCGATAAGAGCCATACGATAGGCCGCGTCCCAACCCCAGTCTTCTTTAAAACTGGATTTAGGGAATCTCAATAGAGCCTCCTGCTCTGCAAATAGAGCATAACCGGACGCACTATAGTATCCGGAATCATGATAGCCCCGTTCGGGAAAACCAAGATTGTCCGGATAGGCGCGCAGAGCTGCAATTACCTGATTGGCTAACTGAGGAGTCCAGTTTTCCATCTTATATTGCTTTTGTTGATCTGGAGTAGGAACCAAATTGGTAGGCGTCGGAAATACAACTAGGTCATCGGTCGGAGCAGGAGTCTCTTGAATCAGGTCGGATGACGCGATTGTCGTAAGAGTAACGAGCGCGGCTGTGCTGGATGGAATGAGGTCCGTCGCTATAGCATCATTTGCTTTTGCCGAGTTTCTTAAGCAGCCAGAAAGTAAACCGACAATGGCGATCAGCACAAGATAGTTTACAAATGGTTTCATAAGCATCACTTGAGCACGCTATTTGGGCGATAAGTGCAATTCAGCAAGGTTTCCCCAAAGTGTTTGATCTTTTGAACGAAGGACCGAAGTAAATGCTTCGATAGCCTGATCAGTTTGTCCTTCCATTTCATAGCTGATCGCTATGAGATAGGTAAGCCTTTGCCATTTCCAGTCCGCTACTGGATCATTAGAGTTCAGGTTGTTTCGCGCTGATATCAATTTCTGCCTTACTGTTGACACATCCTTGCCATCATAAAGCTCATCGGTAAGTTCATCGATCAAATCCGCCGTTTCATCATTAGAGTTTTCCTTTGGAAAAAGTGCGGCAATCTCATCTGGTGTGAACCACATTGCGGGGCCTATCCGTTCTGCGGTCAGTGCTGAGTTACTTGCATATTCGCGTATTTGATCTGCAACCCAATCGACCACTCCATTCTTATTCTTGTCAGGGAGATAATTGCTAGGATCAAGCACCCCATCAACCGGATTACAGACATAGTGTACAACAGAGGTAAAACCGTCGCCGATAAAAGTCGTCAACAGGATTTTGTAACCCTGTTCGTTCTCAGGGCAATACAACGATCGATATTTCTGGAAGTATGCAAGTTCCGGAAATCCGTCACCCGTGACATCCCTAGAAAATACCTGTGGAGGGTCTTCTGCTGCATCAAATTGCTCTACTATCTCCCACTTCCAGCCATCTCGAGTAGGCACATAACCTGCAATATATGGAGTTCTCTCACGGATTAGCATAAAACTCGCAGGGTGGGTCTGATCTGGAAACATGTAGGTTTGAAGTAGAGCAACCGGGATTATTTGATCTGTCAACGCTTTTTCAGGGATAGGTTGTTCTGCCAAATCAACTTTATGGAGCTGATCAAGGAGGATGTCTCGTAGTGGACAGATGGCCGGTGGATAGATCTCCGTCGAGCCTGGATAGGCGTGCACCGCGGCTGTTGCGCCGAAGTACTCTTTCCATTCCTCAGGCATTTTAGCGCCCGCGCTGTACATCCTGTCACAAAGCTTGATGGCACTGATCCTTTTCTCTTTTAGCAGGGACGATAGATTGTCTTTCAGGTATTGTTCGGACTTTGTAGAATTTTCGACAAACCATTCAAGGTGCTGACGTGAGAGAGCCTCTTGATCCAGGAGAGCATAGAGGATTGCCAATCTGTAGTGAGCAAACAGGAGTTTTGCGCGCTGATTTGCATTCTTCTGATCAAAATGACCGATTGCATTTTTGAGCAATTGAACTGCTGTTGCATCATCGACAGG
>JBAVVF010000389.1:0-3351 GCA_049697155.1 Anaerolineales bacterium | reverse complement strand
GTGAAATCCGTGTACAAGCGAAGCAGTCCTGTGGATAAAAAAGACGGCAATAACGACTTAAGAAACACTCTCTTACGGCACAGCCACATTGAACAGGTATTCCTGCACGGCCGTGTAACCGCCGCCATAGCGGACTCCCACGACAAAGTAGACCGGCGCAACACCGTCCGTCATGCGCGCGGTTGGGCTTTTGGCCTTGAAGGTGATCTCAAGCGTGGCAGAGGTACCACTGCCTGCACGGTCTCCTCCCTGCACCGCCACCACTCCCCGGCCCGGGTAATAAAATGACGGCATGGCGTGAGCAAAGAGAAATTGCTGGTCGCTGTCGACCTGGACGATCACCGTGTAGGTTTCACCTACGTTCATGGTCTCGGGCAGACCCTGTACCAGCGTGAAGGTGGTGGTCGGGACCGGCGCAGCCGCGGTCAAAAAACTTGCCAGGATGATTGTCAAACAAAGCACAGATAGAAAACGTTTCATATTTGCCTCCGCAAATCAGTATACCCCGGCCGTTCGTCAGAATTGAGCGTGTACAGCATTCACTTTTGAAGGTGCACTGATAGGAAAAAAGTCCCACGGCTTTTCGACCGTGGGACGCTGATTTTTGTATATGTGACTATTACCCGTTATTAACTGCTAATTGGATAGATTGCCTTGCCGGAAGGCCGCTCAGATCGTAGGCCATCGCGCCGGTGATCTTCACCGGGATGATTTCGCCGATTCGCGCCTCTCCCTCGATGAAGACCATTCCATCGATCTCCGGCGCGTCGCGGTACGAGCGTCCGACCGCGATCCCCTTCTCCTCGTCGCGCCCCTCGACCAGGACATCCAGTGTCCTGCCCACGTAGGACTGATTGATCTGCAGGGAAATACCCTGCTGTAATTCCATCAAACCCTCGAAGCGGGCCTGCTTCACCTCGGCCGGGATCGGGTCACCAAGCGGCTCGCTGGTCGTGCCCGCCTCGAACGAGAACTGGAAGGTCCCGACGCGGTCGAAGCGGGTCTCCCGCACGAAATCGACCAGCGCCTGATACTCCTCCTCCGTCTCACCGGGATACCCGACAATGAACGTCGTGCGGATCGCGAGATTCGGAATGGCTGCGCGCATCTTGCCCAGTGTGCGATGCACCCATTCGATATTCGAGGGACGCTTCATGCGGTAGAGTGTTTTCGGATGGGCATGCTGGAGTGGAATGTCCAGATAAGGCAGGACCTGTTTGCGGGTCGCCATCACTTCGATCAGGCGGTCGGTCACATAGCCAGGATAGGCATACATCACGCGGATCCAGTCCATATCCGGGACGGAATCGGTCAGCCGTTCGAGCAGGACGGCCAGACCCTCCTTGGTCCCCAGGTCGTGGCCGTAATCGGTGGTGTCCTGCGCGATCAGGACCAGCTCGCGCACGCCCGAGTCGCGCAGACGCCGCGCTTCCGCGACTATCACATCGATGGGGCGTGAGACGGCCGTCCCTTTGATCAGCGGGATCGCGCAAAACGCGCAGGGACGGCGGCAGCCGTCGGCGATTTTGAGGTACGCGCTCGCACCGGCCACCGAGACGCGCATTGCGTCATGTTCATCCGTCCCGACGGTTTTCGCTTCGTCCGGCAGATGGTACAGCGGCTCCGGGTGCGGACCCTTACGCAGCTCGCGTACGACCTGCACGATGTCCATCCAGCGCCGGGTGCCCAGCACCCCGTCGATGCCTGGGACTTTGAGGGCCACTTCCGAACCATAGCGCTGCGTCAGGCAGCCGGCCGCGATCAGGACCTGGTCCCTGCGTTTCTCCCTGGCAAGCTCGCGCAGAACATCGATGGATTCGTCTTTTGCCGGTCCGATGAACCCGCAGGTATTGACGATCAATACATTCGCCCGCGCAGCCTCCTCCACGGCGCGATAGCCATCCCGAATAAGAAGCTGCGCCATGGAATCGGAATCGACAGTATTTTTAGCACATCCCAGGGATACCAAGTAAAACGTATTTTTAGACAAGGCTAAATTTTCCTTTAGTTACTACTAAATAATTAAGGCCCTGATGTAGCGGATGGGCGGGGGGTACTGGACGGGCGCAGCGTGGCCGTTGGCACCGCCGTCCGGGTCGGGGTCGGAGTGATCGTCGGGGTGTCAGTCGGCAGGGCGGTCGGCGTAATGACCTCGCTGGCCAGATAGATATTATTGATCACCTGCCCGAACGTTCCCATCAGGCCCATGTCCCGGCCATTATAAACAATGCGGATGGCCGCGCCGCTGCCCACCAGGACTTCGATCTGGCTCTCCGCCTCGAACGGATACGCGTTCCCGGGCACGACCCGCCCATCGAATGCCACCTCCCCGTCCACGAGCACGCGCATGTAGGTGCGCTCCACCGCCACCAGGTTGAGCTGGACATCCGCATTCGCGCTCAGCGTGGGGATCTCCACTGTGACGGTCGCTTCGCCGGGAAACGATTCAACCGGCAGGAATGTGGGCGTCGCCGTAAAGGAGGCTGGATCGGGCGGAGCCAGCAGCACGTCCGAGATCGACGGCGCGGTCGGCTTGACCTCCCGCTGGCTTTGGAGCGTCATGACCCGGCTAACGCCCCAGATGGCAAAGCCCACCAGGAGGATAACCATCCCAACGCCGAAGATCATGTCACCCGCCACGAAACTGCGCATGGGCGGCATCATCGGGACAATCGGCTGACCCGCTTTCCGGGCCGGCTTCTGCGGATTGCGTTCGCGGTGCCGGGCCTGCAGCGCATCCGCGAAACGCAGGAGCAGCACGTCCACGTCCAGGTCGAGGAAAGTCGCGTAATTCGACAGCATCCCGCGCGTTTGAACGGTGGAGGGCAAATCGTCCAGCGCGCCTCTTTCGAGCGCATCCAGATAATGCGCCTTGACGTGAGTGTTGCGTTCGACCTCCTCGAGATGCAAGCTCAGGAGCTCGCGCCGTTCGCGTAGCTCATTCCCGATCTCCTTGAGGATCTCGGTCGGATTTTCAAGAGGCGGGACGGCTTCCGAAACGATTTCCGGCTCTGACAAAACCGGATTACTTTCCGACAGCGGCTCTTCCTTTGGGACAAGCGTGCGGCGCTTCATGCGCGCCGACAACGTGGAGCCTAATCTGTTTAACCAGGATTGCCAGAGGCTGTCGCTGACGTCGGCCGGCTGGGGCACATCCGACTGTAAATTCTCTTCGAGAACGGGCTCAGGAGCGGGTTCAACTGGGGCAACAGCCTCTTCGACATTTACCGGCTCCACAACAGCTTCCACGGGAGCAGCCAGTTCCTCGATGATTTCTGGCTCTGGCTCAATGACCGGGGCAGGTTCAGGCTCCATCTTTTTACGACCGCGCCGGGTGGTTGTGGGCTCGGC
>JBAVVF010000388.1:0-4191 GCA_049697155.1 Anaerolineales bacterium | reverse complement strand
GTCTTCGAATCCACGGGGCAGGCCCAGCGGATTGCCTGGCCGGCGCCGCCTCGCAGCAAACTGGCGCGCCATGCCTGGCGGGCGCCGCGCAGAGACCTGCGTCAGGCCCGCGAGCAGGTGTCGGTGAAGGAGGGGGCGTGGCGCTCCCATCCGGCCGCGCGCATTGGAGCGTTCGTACTGGGTGTGGCGGCTGTGCTTGCACTTGTTGCATTGTTCATCCCGCGCGCCCGGGTCATTCTGCACCCACAGTCAAAGACCCAGAGTCTCGTTTTGCCGGTCACCGCCAGCCCTGCGGTGAACTCGGTTTTCATTACCGGCAGCATCCCGGCTCATGAGAAGCGCGTGATCGTGGATGGAACGCAAACCGTGACCGTCACAGGCGAAGGAGTCGTCCCCCAGTCGAGGTCCAGGGGAGTGGCGGTGTTTCGCAACCTGACCCAGCAGGCTGTCACGATTCCTGCCGGCACGGTCATCCGAACGGCGGAGGAAGAAGCGGTTCGTTTTGTGACGACCAGCGCTGGCGAAGTTGATCAGGGTGTCGGCAGGCTGCTCGAACTGCCGATCGAAGCGCTGGAAGGCGGACTGTCCGGCAACGTCGACGCGGAAATGATCCTGGTTGTCGAAGGCCGACTCGGTCTGTCCATTGCGGTGACGAACCCTGCGCCGCTGACGGGCGGCAGGGAGGTTCCATCCCTGCAGGCCAGCGACGCGGACCGCGAACGGGCGAAAGCTCAGTTGATGAAAAGCCTGGAAAGCCAGGACCGCAGGCAGCTTGCGGAAGAGATAAAAGTTGATGATGTCCTGTTTGAGGATACTTTCGCGGTTTCGCAGGTTTTGTCCGAGGTGTATGATCCGCCGGCGGGCGCGGCCGGCACGAAATTAACGCTGGCAATGCAGGTGGAGTATTCCGCCTTCTATGCATCCGCTTCCGACTTAACCGAGCTGGCCCAGCTGGCCCTGAACGCTTCGCTCCCCTCGGGCTTTCGCGCGCCGTCTGATACCTTAACCGTGAAACTCGTTACAGAACCTGCGGTCGAGGAAGACGGCTCGGCCCACTGGACGATCCGCGCGGAGCGGCGCATTGTGCAGCAGGTGAACAGCGCCCAGGTCGCACAAATGCTCCAGGGAGTTCGTTCACAGCGTGCGCAGGCCCAGCTTGAGGAGAACCTGCCCCTGGATGGTTCTCCTGAGATCAAGCTTTCCCCCCCGTGGTGGCCGTGGATGCCAATCGTGCCGTTCCGCATCTCGGTGGTGGTGCAATAAAGGATGAAGTGTGAAGGATGAAGGCGGAAGAAGGATGAGGATTTTAGCAGTGGATCATGGCGAAAAAAATATCGGGCTTGCGATCAGCGACCCGAGCGCGACCATCGCCGGTCCGTTGAAGGTGATCAGGCATGTTTCGCGCCTGATGGATGCCGCTCAGGTTGCCAACCTGGCAGCGGAGAATGAAGCGGCTTTGATCGTGATCGGCCAGTCGTACGACGAGGAAGGCAAGCCGAATCTGGCCGGCCGGCGCGCCGCGAAGTTTGCCGAGGCGCTCAAGGAACAGACACAGATCCCGGTTGTCTTGTGGGACGAATCATTTAGCACGCAGGAGGCCCGCGCGACCCGGATCGAAATGGGCGTCTCGCGCCGGAAGCGGGCCGGTCACATGGATGAGCTCGCGGCCGTCATGATTCTTAAGTCCTATCTGGATGCCAACAAGCCGATGGTTGAGTAGTTTGATAGTTCAGTAGTTCGGTAGTTTGATAGTTTGGTGGTTCGATGGTCGAGCCCCGCGATGTCCAATCGCAAATCGTAAATCGGAATTATGCGTAAACTCATTGTAGTCATCTTAGTCCTTTTCCTCTGTATCGGATTCTCCTTCCTCTTCCTGTACATTCCCTCGCGCGCCGCGCGCATCTATGGGCCGCCCGCGCCGACACTTTCCCTGCCGCAGCGCGTGCAGTACTCCGCGCTGCTGCTCTGGTATGACGGGCTGCTGACCCAGCCCAGGGATCTGAGTGGAGGCGAGCAAAGCTTCACGATCGAAGTTGGGGAGTCTGCCGATGTAGTCGCCCTGCACCTGCAGAGCGCGGGGCTGATCCGGGATGCCGAATCGTTCCGCTCGTATTTGATTTACTCGGGGCTGGATACTTCCATCCAGGCGGGGGAATACAAGCTTAGCACGGCCATGTCTGCGATGGATATTGCCCATGAGCTGCAGGATGCCACGCCCGAGGAAGTGACCTTTGTCGTTTTGCCGGGCTGGCGTGTGGAGGAGATTGCCGAGTCGCTCTCGACCTCCGGCCTGGGCGTCACGTATGACGAGTTCCTCGATGCCGCAAAGTCCCCGCCCGGCGAATATGACTTTTTGGCAGGCGCAAGCTCGGTGGAAGGTTTCCTCTATCCCGATGCCTACATTTTCCCCCGCACACTTTCCTCCGCCGACGAGATGATCGCCGAAATGGTGCAGAACTTTGCCGCCCATCTTACGCTGGACATACGAAATGGATTCGCACAGCAGGGACTCACCGTCTACCAGGCCGTGACGCTGGCTTCCATGGTGGAACGCGAATCAGTGCAGGACGAGGAGCAGGCGCTGATTGCCTCGGTCTATTTGAACCGCCTGAACATCGGCATGAAACTGGATGCCGATCCGACCGTGCAGTATGCGATCGGCTATAACCTTCTGCAGCAGACCTGGTGGACGAATCCGCTGAGTCTGCTGGATCTGGAGATCAATTCCGTATACAACACCTATCGTTACGAGGAACTGCCGCCCACGCCGATTGCCAATCCGAGTCTGGGCGCCCTGCGGGCGGTGGCCTTCCCCGAAGAGACGGATTACATCTTCTTCCGCGCCAAATGCGACGACTCAGGCTTCCACGAATTCAGCGAAACGTTCGACGAGCATTTGCAAAATGCGTGTCCATAAGATGTTTTGAGAGTTCACATAGCTGGATAAAGGTGTTTCAACCAATGACCCATCCCATCCTCGAATTCGATCCGACACCCGAGTCCTTTATCGAACCCTCGAAGGTGATCCGCCCGAGGGATGTGCCGGAGCATTGTGTCATTTGCTTCTTCAAGGAAGTGCTCGATAAGGTTGTCGCTCAATGCAATGCGAAAGTCCTGGTGGAGAATCGCTGGGAGGACGGTCCGCATCCGCTCTACGAGATTGCATACCGGGATCAGCGTCTGGCGTTCTTCCATCCGGGCGTGGGCGCGCCCATCGCGGCCGGCCTGCTCGAGGAGGTGATCGCGTTCGGCTGCCGGAAGTTTGTCGCCTGCGGCGGCTGCGGAGTGCTTGAAAAGGATATCGCGGTCGGACACATCATTGTGGTATCCGGCGCCATCCGGGATGAGGGAGTCTCCTACCACTACCTTCCGCCTGATCGGGAAGTGACTGCCAATCCGCGCGGCATCAATGCGCTGGTGGAGGCGCTCAACGGTCGCGGCATCCCGTACCGGGTTGGGAAAACATGGACCATCGACGCTCCGTACCGCGAAACTCCAAATAAGATCGCCCAAAGAAAAAAAGACGGCTGTCTCACGGTCGAGATGGAGAGCGCGGCGTTGATGGCTGTTGCTCAGTTCCGCAATATCATCTTCGGGCAGGCTTTGTACGGGGGGGATGACTTGAGCGGGGCGCAATGGGATAACCGGGCCTGGCAGTCAAGGCAGGACGTTCGGGAAAGACTTTTCTGGCTCTGCGCGGACGCCTGTCTCGGTCTCTAAGTCAACCTATCTCGGACTGGTGGCTTTTGTGACAAATGACATATGTAACCGCGGGGGATTTGATATATGATTCTTAGTGCGTGATCAGACGCGATGTTTCGCCTTTTCTCTGTCTCACGCGCCTGCCGAAAATCCGGAGGTATCCAAATGCCGAAAACAGGAAAACATCGTAAAGATCGTGAAGCTAGAGAGCGCATGGCCCTCACTGTGAAGAAGAGATTGGCCCTGCTGATCGCAGTCCTGCTCGCGATCGTGCTGATCCTGACATTCAGGGTCGGCAATGCATGGTGGCCGGCCTGGCTGAGTGAATACCGAGTTTTACTTAGAGGTGTCCTCTTGTTTAGTGTAGTTTTGGTATTCCTTTTATCGCCAATCATTGTGGAAGCCAATAGTAATCCTCGAACTCTTTCTGGTCCGGGAAAATGGCCTGGGGGTCCCCCGACATGGTGACAATGGGCTAATCCTGTTCGC
>JBAVVF010000387.1:0-10385 GCA_049697155.1 Anaerolineales bacterium | reverse complement strand
GAACGTCTATCACGTCATCACGGGTAACCCTGACAAGTGGCCCAAGTCCAACTATGACGGAGCTGTGGCATTTTCCGAGTTTATGACCGCTCCCGAAACGCAAGCGGTTATTGGCGAGTTCGGCAAGGACAAATTTGGTCAGCCGTTATTCTTCCCCGATGCCGACAAGACCGACGCAGACCTCGGTCTGGAGTAATGTAAGTACACAGGTAGACAGGTAAACAGATTTCTTACAGACCTGTTTACCTGTCTACTTGATACCTGTCTACCTTTCCCACCATGCCAGAGATTTTCCAGATTACTTTCCTCTCTCTTCAAATTTCAGCTCTGGCGACCGGGCTCAGTTTGATCATTGGGCTGCCCTTTGGCACGCTGCTGGCCCTGGGGAAATTCCCCGGGCGTTCCTTTTTGCTGAGCATGGTCAATACCGGCATGGGATTGCCGCCCGTGGTCGTCGGCCTGTTCGTGGCGATGATGCTGTGGCGTTCCGGGCCACTGGGAGAGCTGCGCCTGATCTACACCCCCAGTGCCATCATCATTGCGCAGGTGGTGATCTCCTTCCCCGTTGTCACCGGCTTGACAGCTGCCGCCCTGCAATCCCTGGACCCGCGGCTGCGACTGCAACTCTACGGTTTGGGGGCATCTCGAACGCAAATGATCGGGATGCTGTGGAAAGAGGCGCGTCTGCCCCTGCTGGCGGCGCTGATGGCGGGCTTCGGTTCGGTCATCTCGGAAGTGGGCGCATCCATGATGGTGGGAGGCAACATCCGCTACCAGACACGGGTCTTGACGACTGCCATTGTCCTCGAAACAGGCAAAGGCAATTTTGACGTCGCCATCGCCCTCGGACTCCTGCTCCTGACCATCACCTTCCTCGTCAATTGGGCGCTGACGTGGATCCAGCAAAGGGGAGTGCGCCAATGACACCGCTGGTCGAGATCCGTGATCTGTTGGTGAGGCGCGGGGAACACCCCGCCTTACAGCTTGACTATTTGGCGATCCAAAACGGTGAAGTATTGGCAGTCGTTGGGCCGAACGGCGCAGGCAAAAGCACTCTGCTGCTGACGTTGGCGCGCCTGCTCAGGCCCGAGCGGGGAGAAATCCGGTTCGACGGCCGGCAGGCCTCAGCGGAGTCGGATACGATCTATCGCCGCCGCATCGCGCTCGTGATGCAGGATCCGCTCCTTTTCGATGCAGCTGTCTTCGAGAATGTCGCCTCCGGCTTGAAGTTTCGAGGAATCTCCGGGGATGAGATCCGCCGCAAAGTCCCGCTCTGGCTGGAGAGACTCGGCGTAAGACATCTGGCGAAACGGCGGGCGGGACAGTTATCCGGCGGGGAGGCGCAGCGCGTCAGCCTGGCCCGGGCGCTGGTCCTCGAACCGCAGCTGCTTCTCCTGGATGAGCCGTTCTCCGCCCTCGATCCACCGACCCGCAGCCGTCTGCTCGATGATCTGGGGGCGCTGTTGCAGGAGACCGCCACGACGACCGTCTTTGTGACACATGACCTGCCCGAAGCAGCTCAACTGGCAGTCCGGATGGCGGTCATCATCGGCAATCGCCTGCGACAGGTCGGCGACCCGCGGGTTGTTTTCGCTTCCCCTGCGGACGAGGACGTGGCGGGCTTTGTCAATCACAGAGCCAGACCCGACAGGTGAGCGAGGCGGAGGGGATTGTCAAAACATTTGAAGCCATATATACTCACTGAGTGAGTATATATGGCTCAAAGAATCATCGCACCGGTAACCTTTCCCCCGAATTTGCATTGCTTGGTTTTTTGATCGCCGGACCCGGTCACGGCTATGACGTGCACCAGCGCTTTGTCAGCGAACTGGGCCAGGTGTGGCACCTGAGCCAGAGCCAGGCCTATGCCATCCTGAAACGACTGGAGGAGCGCGGCGACATCTCCGCACAGGTGATCGAACAGGAGAAATTGCCGGCCCGCCAGAGGCTGGAAATCACAGAGACGGGCCGCCGGCGTTTCTTCGAATGGCTCGAGCTGGGAGCAGGTACAAATGCCCGTTCCATCCGCCTGGAGTTCCTCACCCGCCTGTACTTTGCCCGCCTGCATCGACCGGACCTGGTTGCGAAGATCTATGGATCACAATTCGGTGAAATCGCGGCGACGGTCGCACGGCTGGAAAACCTGCTCCAGGGTTTGTCACGCGAGCAGGTCTTCAATCGTCTCAGCCTTGACCTTCGTCTCCGGCAGATGCGGCTGATCCAAAGCTGGATGGCGGAGATGCGGGCACAATTCGAAATTCCGGTGAGACGAAGATGAAACGTTTTTTCCGTCTGACGCTTTTGTTGATCTTCGCGAGCGTGGGATGTTCACCGGGCGCGTCTGCAGACGCGCTGCGGACATTGAACGTCTTTGCGGCTGCCTCTCTCACGCAGGCCTTCACGGAGATCGGCAGGAACTTCGGGGCAGCGCATCCGGGTGTGCAGGTCATTTTTAACTTCGCGGGTTCACAGGCCTTGCGGACACAAATCGAAGAGGGGGCGCCCGCCGACGTCTTTGCCTCTGCAAGCCCGGCCGAAATGGAGCCTCTGGTCTCCGGCGGGTTAATCGCGCCGGATGCAGTGCAGGTCTTTCTCACGAACGAACTGGTTGTTATTTTGCCGGCAGATAATCCCGCCGCGTTGGAGAATTTGGAAGAGCTGGCCCGCCCCGGCATCAAGCTTGTACTTGCCGCCCAGGAGGTGCCTGTTGGAAAATATGCCCGCCAGTCGCTGGATCGGATGGACGGTCAGTTCGGAAGCGGCTTCGAGGATCGAGTGCTCGCGAACGTTGTCTCGAACGAGGATAACGTCAGGCAGGTGGCGGCCAAGGTCCAGCTCGGGGAAGGGGATGCGGGCATTGTGTATGCTTCGGATGCCGCCGCGGCGCCTGATTTGAAGACGCTGCAAATCCCGGCCGAGCTGAACGTGATTGCGTCCTATCCGGTTGCGCCGCTGGCCAAATCTGCCAATCCTGATCTGGCGGCAGCTTTCGTCGATTACATCCTTTCGAATGAAGGTCAGGCTGTTTTGCAAAAATGGGGATTTGCCCCTGTCAGATAGGTTTACCTGGAAATACGAGGCAGGTCTGCTCTCCCGGCTCCTGTATCTTATGAATAAAGTCAAACACTTCTTTAGTCGATTTCTGCACGACGGTTATTGGACCTGGTTATTCATTCTTCCAAGCGCTCTGCTGCTGGCATTATTTGTGCTTCCGTTGTTTGCCGTATTTGTGCGTTCGGTCGACACGAACTTTTTTGCCAACGCGTTTTCAGAACAGGCCTTCAAAGCCCTGCGCCTGAGCCTGGTGACGAGCTCGCTGACAACCCTGATCACGATCCTGCTGGGTACGCCGTTTGCCTACATCCTGGCGCGCTGGAGTTTCCGGTTTAAGTCGTGGATCGAGTTGTTCATCGACCTGCCGATTGTCCTGCCGCCGTCTGTGGCCGGACTGGCTTTGTTGATCGCGTTTGGGCGCAGGGGATTGTTCGGGTCTGCTTTGAGTATTTTTGGGATTAGCCTGCCTTTTACCACGGCTGCCGTCGTCCTGGCGCAGATCTTTGTGGCCGCGCCGCTGTATGTAAGGTCGGCGCGGGTTGGGTTTGCGCATGTCGAAAAGCAGCTGGAGGAAGCCGCGCACGTCGAAGGCGCAAACCAGTGGCAGCTGTTTTATGAAGTCATGTTCCCGCTGGCCGGCCGGGCCCTGTTCAGCGGCGCGATCCTGACGTGGACGCGTGCCCTCGGAGAATTCGGCGCAACCATCCTGTTCGCCGGGAATTTGGAGGGTGTGACACAGACGATGCCGATGGCAATCTATCTCGGCTTCGAGCACAACCTTGGGGTGGCGCTGGCTTTGTCTGTCGTTCTGGTGATGGTGTCGGTTTTCCTGCTCATGCTCACCAGGCGGCTGGAGAAACACGACCGGGATTGAGCTGCGGGGTCAGCACATCAGACGGCCGTCCAAAACCATTTCATATATCTCGGATATTCAGCGCCTGATGCAGAGGGTTGCCTGCCTTTCCGGACGGGTTGTCGCGTTCGCCAATGATATAATTTCTCAGACAAAATTTGGATAGCGTCATTGTCCAAAATTGCAGGAGTGGGTTTCTGCAAACCATAGGAGCTGCAATGCTGAAAATCGAGATCGTCTATTGTGCGGTCTGACATTACACCGCCCGGGCCGTGAGCCTGGCTGGAGAGCTGCTCAAGAATTATGAGCATGTGATCGAGTCGATCCTGCTCGTGCCGTCGGATGGCGGCGCGTTCGAAGTGACCGTCAATGGACAAAAACTGTATTCCAAGCTGGCAACGCATCGCCATGCCGAACCCGGCGAAGTGCTTGAACTGGTACGCAAGATGGTTGGTGAATAAATTCAACAAACCTCACAGGTCTTAAGACCTGTGAGGTCTGTAATAACAACGAGGATTAGCAATGGCAAAAAAAGGACGTGTATTTTCAGGGGCGCGCCCGACCGGCCGCCAGCATCTGGGGAACTATCTGGGCGCGATCCAGAATTATGTCGCGCTGCAGGATGACTACGACTGCGTGTACTGCATTGTGGATGTGCATGCCCTGACCACGGTCGAGACGACCCAGGACCTGAAACTGAATACCACCGAAATGGTGCTCGACTGGCTGGCGGCAGGCATTCGCCCGGACGAGACCATCGTGTTCGTCCAGTCACATGTGCCGCAGGTCATGGAACTGCATACGTATCTTTCCATGGTCACTCCCCTCGGTAAGTTGACCGACCTGCCAACCTTCAAAGACAAGATACGCCAGCAGCCCGAGAACGTCAATTATGGTCTGCTCGGCTATCCGGTGTTGATGACTGCCGACATCGTGCTGTACAAGTCGGATATCGTGCCGGTGGGCATTGATCAGGCTCCCCATCTTGAATTTGCGCGCGAGACCGTGCGTTCGTTCAATTACCGTTACAACACGAAGGCCCTGATTGAGCCGCAGGCCAAGCACACCGAGATCAAAAAGGTGCTCGGTATCGACGGCGTGGAAAAGATGAGCAAGAGCCTGAACAATCACATCGAGATCGCCTCCACCCCCGAAGAGACGACTGCCCGTGTCCGTGAGATGGTGACCGACCCGGCCCGCGTCAAGCGCACCGATCCCGGCAACCCGGATATCTGCAATGTGTATACCATGCACAAGATCTTCTCGCCCCAGGCGGATGTCGAGATGGTCAACGTCGAGTGCCGGCGCGCCGGCATCGGCTGCGTGGACTGCAAGAAGCTGCTGGCGAAGAACATGAATGCCCACCTCGAGCCCTTCCGCGCCAGACGCGCCGAGTTTGCCTCCCGGCCGGGGTACGTGCAGGATGTATTGAATGACGGTGCCCGACGGGCCTGTGTCATCGCCGAGAAGACCATGGAAGAGGTGAGGAAAGCAATCCAACTGCCATAGCGTCTGAAGGTTGAGTGTCCTGCGTGGTGAGGAAAGTTTTCCCATGCACTCACAGATTGGAGATTTAATGGTGAAGCTTCTCCAGTGGAAAGCCCTTTTGATAGCAGGTCTGCTTTTTACCGCCGCCTGCGCCCCATCTGCGCCCACTCCGGCTCCGGTTTCTACATTTACAGATTCCGATCCTGATTTTGAAGAAGCGGTCAGGTATGCGCAGAACACGCTCTACATCTTTCGTCAGGCTTTTCTGGCCCCCACGTCGGATTATTCGTTGATGAGCCTGAAGGTCCGCTTTGCGGAGGACGGCGAGACGGAAGACATGTGGACGGAGCCGATGCTCATTCTGGACGACGTCTACACGGTGCGGATGGTCGAAGGTGTGACGCTTGCGCAGGGCATCCATCCCGACCGTCTGCTCGACGTGGAACTGCAGGATATTGTCGATTGGATGATCCTGCAGGAGGACGGAAAGTTGATCGGCGGCTACACCCTGCGGCTCGAATACGAGCGTATGACGCCCGCAGAGCAAAAAGAGTATCGCGAGCTCACCGGATATAAGTTCGAATAAACACTTGAAGAAAGTTGCAACTTCAAATGCGCGCTTTACTGCAGCGGGTATCGCAAGCCAGCGTAACTGTCGACGACAAGGTCATTTCCCGGATCGGGCAGGGCCTTGTCGTTTTGCTTGGCATCGGTCACGGGGATGGGGAGGCGCAGGCCGCCTTCCTGGCCGAGAAGATCGCCAACCTGCGCATCTTCGAGGATGAGGCGGGCAAGACGAACCTTTCGGTGCTGGACGTGAAGGGGGAGGCGATCGTCGTGTCGCAGTTCACGCTCTATGCGGACGCGCGCAAGGGCCGCCGCCCCTCATTCACAGATGCCGCGCTGCCCGAGGTCGCCGGGCCGCTGGTGAATCGCTTCGTCGAGCTGCTGGGCGGGCATGGCGTCCCGACTCAGACCGGTCAGTTCGGCGCGCACATGCAGGTGGAAATCCACAACGACGGTCCCGTGACGGTCTGGCTGGAAAAATGACCCGCAGGCCCAATGCGTTCCAAAAGCTGATTCATCGCTTCCTGATGCTGCGTCCCGTGACGGCTTTTTTCGCGCCCTGGATCCATCAGCTGGACAAGGCGGTCCTGAAACTGACAAACGGCAACTATACGGTTGCGGAAATGATCGGCTGGAATGTCATCCAGCTCACGACGACCGGCGCGAAGACCGGTCAGCCGCGGACCATGCCCCTCATAGGTTTGTTCGACGGCGAAAAGATCGCCCTGATTGCATCCAGCTTCGGACGAAAGCATAACCCCGCCTGGTATTACAACTTGAAGGCACACCCGGACTGTAAGGTACAGTCGGGCAAGGGAGCGGGAACCTACCTGGCCCGTGAGGCGCAGGGGGATGAGTATAGAAAGTATTGGGAGATGGGCGTTTCGTATTACGAAGGCTACGAAAAGTATAAGGAACGCGCCGCGCACCGGCATATCCCCGTCATGGTGCTGGAGCCGAAAAAGTCTGGATGAAACATATCCTGCTTCTCGTCGTTTGTCTGGGCCTGTCTGCCTGTTCGCCAACGTCCACTGCTCGACCAGATGTGGATGCCGAAATGGAGTCCGCGATTCAGGAAGCCCGGGATACTCTGGACATCTTCATCGCAAAGATCGGGACGTCTCACCCTGACCGGACGTTTGTCGCCGTCAAAGTGCGTTTTTCTCCGCCCGACGGCCCACCGCAGGACATCTGGGTGGATGAGGTGACCTACGCCGACGGTTCGTTCCGCGGCCTGATGGGCGATGATATCCCGTCCCTGCGGCTGGAGGCGGGGGAGAAGGTTACGGTTGAAGAAGAGGATATTCTCGATTGGATGATCGTCGAGGATGGAAAGCTGTCCGGCGGGTATACCATCCGTCTGGCCGTTCAACGCATGTCCCCCGAAGAGAAAGAACGCTTTCTGGAAACCCTGGATTACTCGATCGAAGATTGACTCTGCCAGTTGAATCCCCACAGCGCCGCGTCGACCTGCACGGCCAGTGCCCCGGCTGCCAGCATCGCCTCGGCATTTTCCTTCGACCAGACTCCGCCCGCGCCGATGATCGGCAGCCCGATCTTCGCGGCGGAGTAAACCGTTTCCAGCGCGCGCGGGAAGATCGATGGACCGTAGAGACGACCTGTAACGATTCCCCTATCCCCTGTCCCTTCTGCTTTGGAAAGTGCCCCGCGCGGCGCGGCGATGCTGATGGCCTGCGCGCCCGCCTGGATCAGGCGCGGCCCGAGCGACAGTACCTGCTCGACCGGCAGGGAAAAGATCAGCGGCAGCTCTCCGAGACACATTTCCAGCGTCAACATCAGAATGTCATCCGCCAGCAGGGGCGCGAAGCCCAGCTCGGCGGCCATGACGTTCTCCTGCATTTCCAGCATCAACGCCATCTGCTGTGTCTCTTCCGGGCGGTCCGCCATGAGATGGACGATGACCGGTATGGGAGATTTGTCCCAGCGGGAGGCATATCTTTTGATCCCGGCATTAAACCCGGGGTTCGGCAAGCCGGTATGCAGCAGGAATCCGCCCGGGTATTCGAGGATCTCCGGTTTCGCCGCAGGCTGGCGCGCTCGCAGCGAGAGCGGATTCGTCACGAATGCCCCCAGTTCGAGACCGCCGAGGTGCTCAAGGTTGCGGGTATCGGGCGCGAATCCTAATGATCCCGCCGCGTTCATGTAGGGTTTGCTGAAGTATAGGTCACGTTTCATATTGGTTGGTAGGGCGGGATGGCATCCCGCCTTACTTCATTGTATCAACAATATAAATGTCCGAGCCGCCGACGAAGGCGAGAGAGCTGCTATCAGGTGACCAGAACACATCTCTAACATCAGGCATTGGTTCTGTAAGTTGCTCAAGGTTCTCCAGTTTTGGATAATCCACTTGCCATAGACTGCTATCTTTGGCTAGCAGTGCAATCCTTTTTCCCATCGGGCTCCAGGCGAGATACTGAAAAATGGTGGGCAACGCTAATTCCTGGTCAGACATGGTTTGCGCGTTCAGGAGTTCCAATTTCTGTCCATCTTCGGATAGGTAAGCAAGAACATCATCTGCCGGGTGCCACCAAAGGTCCTGCCATGTAAAATTGGACATCGAGGACGGATCCACTGGCAGATCTTTCAATTCCGTTTCGGATACGGAAAGGAGGTGGTACCGCGCAGTATCATTTCCGCTGCCTGAACTTTGTAGCCAGGCAAATGTGCCATCCGCTGACCAATCGACATCTCCATATCCATCTGTCGGATAAAACCTGGCTTCAAAGGTGAACAGGTTGATCAGGTAACCTCCCTCTCCAATATCATCACCCCAACCGGCCGACCATACATAACGTCCATCCGACGATATTGTGTTCTCGTAAGAATGCCAATCCCCTGCAATCCCGGCCATTTCGTATACATCGTAATATTTGTTTTCAGCCGGGTTGAACAGTGGGAGATAGCCTATATCTCCATCATCCACCCAGCTCCACTCGACCAGGAAATAAGTATCGTTTCGAACCCACTCTCCGTGTTCATGTGGCAGCATGGATGAAGGACCCGGACTTCCATTATCTCTGCGCAGGTCGCTTAAGTCAAAGTTGTAGCTCTTGCCCGTGGAGAGGTCGGCAAAATAATAGCAGCACCGGTACAGACGGTTCCCATCCAGGGACCAATAGATCTGGGAAGATCTCTCCAGGTCATAATTCATGTACCAGGCGAGATCGATGATCTTGTCGTTGCGCAGATCGATCAGTGTGTCATCCCCAACCAGGATTTTCGTACCCCCGGGAGCTATGTCGAGCAATTCTCCCCAGTAATGAGAAAGCCTTTCCCCGTCAAAGGTATACGTGACCACGATGGGTCCGGTATTGCCACTGAATTGAGCCCCAGCCTCCTCAGTCGTAATTAGCATTCCAAGTTCACGCGACCAGTACACCCGATTGCAGTTGTACGGTGAGGTGGATTCATGTGCGCGCGGCAGCCAGACCGATCCACTCTCGAGATTGACCACAACGGGCTGAGGAACGACATTGATGCCGATCACACGTCCCTCTGGCGGATCGACCTGTCCCGCGGCTGGGTAAAGGAGCATGTGATCTGTGTCCAACCATTCATATCCAGAGCAGGCGCCATACCAATATCCGCCCCCGAATCCATAATCCCAGCCTGTGATTTGCCGTATTTGATGCCCATTGACCCCAGGCTGAGTCAGCACGGAGAACGCATACCTCAATGCGTCGGAAACAGCGGCCGGATCGATCGTGGGGATCAAAGTCGGAGGGATATAGGCCTGCGTTGGAGCAGGTGCAAGCGGGGCGGTCGCAGCCGGGCTGGGGATCGCTGTCAGGGTTGCAGTTGGGGAGGGAACCTGCGTGGGCCTGGCCGCTTGCCCGCAGGCGGCTGCCACCAGGCAGGCTGCCAGAAAAACGCTTGCACTAAAGAGACCTTTCATGTTGACCCGCTTTCCTCGATGTTGCTTACACAGACTGGTTACAGACGCTCGGCGCGATACATTGTCATCAGGGGAGTCCACTGCTTTTTACATATCTTAAAACCACTCGAGGTCAGATATTGTTCCATGTGCCGGATGCCGAAATCCGAATCGGGATGCCCCCAGCGGAAGAAGAAGTCGAAGAGCCTCAGGTCCAGGCCGCGCGGCTCCTCGACGAAGAACTCTCCGCCGGGTCGGAGCACGCGCCGGACCTCGTCGATGACCTTGCGCCATTCGGGGATATGGTGCAGGACGCCGAAGATGATGACCAGGTCCTTGCTCGCCTCCCCGAACCGGCTGAGGTCGGCCGCGTCCTGCACCAGGAATTGATACCCCGGATAGCGCCGGCGGGCCTTGGCGATCTGCTCCTCCATCACGTCCAGCCCGACGTAACTGCGCGGCGAGCCCTGGTTGAGCAGGTACGCGCCGTGACCGTTCCCGCAGCCGATTTCCAGGACATCCCTGTCC